>JAAVZQ010000060.1 GCA_022791735.1 Clostridia bacterium | reverse complement strand
TTTCAAATATATCAGCGTAATCCCTTTGTTGAATGGGATTACCTTTTTCTCTATTCTTTTATGATTAAAATTCTTTCTAACCATATTAAGTATAGTTTGTCCTTTTCTATATCCATGAACTACAACTATCTCTTTTATTTTATACTCTGCTGTATCTATTGCTCTTTCAAGATAAAATCTGGCTTCATCCTCTTGCATATCATGTAAATCCAATACTATTCGCTCTTCATCCGTTATGAACATATCTTCATCCATTGATATTGCCTCCATTTCAACATTAAAAGTAGAGGCAAAATTCCTCTACTTTATATCTTCATATTATCTCTACTTTAAATATAGAATATTGAAAGTGCAACAGCTAAAACTGCAAAAGCAACTCCAAGAATTATAGTCCACTTTTTCATTCTTCCCTCTTTAGTTCTACCTTTATTTTGGTTATAGAAGTTATTTGTACTTGAACCTGTTATAGTACTTGAAGCACCTGATTCATCCTTAGTTTGAATCAATGTAAGCACTATTAATACAAATGTTACTATTACATATATAACTAATAATATATTTTTGATAATCTCCATGTTTTTCTACTATCCTTTCATACCAAAACTATAAATGCAAAATCTATTTTACCATAATTATTTTATAAATGCAATCTTTTTACATAATTTTTTCTAGTTTATGGTATATTTTTTTACCTTTTCTTAAAATTGCATATCCATCCTTGAAATCTTTTTCAGAAAGCATATAACTAATATCAGTCATTTTCTCATCATTTAGAGAAATACCACCTTGTTCAATAAGTGTCTTAGCTTGCCCTTTTGATGGAGCAATTTTTGCAAGAATAATACTATCTACTAAAGAAATATCTGTGCTTTCTACTTTTGTAGTTGGCATATTTTCTAAATTTCCGCTTCCCTCAAATAAAGCTTTTGCAGTTTCCTCTGCCTTTATTGCTTCCTCTTCTCCATGAATTAACTTTGTTATCTCAAAAGCAGCCACCTTTTTTGCTTCATTTATTTGTTCATCTTTTAAATTTGACAATCTATCTACTTCTTCATCTGGTAAAAATGTCAACATGCTAAGCACTTTTCTAACTTCTGTATCTCCTATATTTCTCCAATATTGATAAAACTCATAAGGAGATGTTCTATCAGGATTTAGCCAAAGAGCACCCTTTTCTGTCTTTCCCATTTTCTTTCCTTCAGCTGTTGTAAGTAATTTAAAAGTCAAACCATAAGAATCATTTGCACCAACTTTTCTAATTAACTCTACTCCACCAATTATATTAGACCATTGGTCATTTCCACCAATTTGCAACTTACAATCATATTTATCATGCAAATACAAAAAGTCATAACTTTGCATAAGCATATATCCCATTTCAAAAAATGTAAGACCTGTATCAAGTCTTGCCTTGTAGCACTCTGCTGCAAGCATTCTATTTACTGAAAATAGCGTTCCTATATCTCTCATAAAATCTATATAATTCAAATTAAGTAGCCAATCTGCATTGTTTACAATTATTGCTGCATTTTCTCCCTCAAAAGATACAAACCTTTCTGCTTGTTTTTTTATACATGCAACATTATTATCAATCGTTTCTCTGGTCATCATCTTTCTCATATCTGTTTTACCAGATGGATCACCAATACTTGCAGTTCCTCCACCCATTAAAATAATTGGCTTATGTCCTGCTTTTTGTAATTTTGATGCTACCATTAATGCAACAAAATGTCCAATATGAAGGCTATCTGCTGTTGGATCTATTCCTATATAAAATCTTGTACTTTCCTTATTCAATATTTCTCTTAATCCTTTTTCATCTGTCAATTGCTCTATGTATCCTCTTTTTTCAAGTTCTGTTAGTACATCTGCCATACATATCATTCCCTTCTAAATCTATAATAGTGCCTATTATATTATATTTTTACAAAAAAGTAAAGAGGTGTGCGACTTTTTCTCACTACCTCTTTTAAAATCTAATATTTTATTAAAAATGTACGTATCCCTGAAGAATATGGTGCTATGTCATACTGCTGAAAATATATAACAATCCCCTCTGGCACTAAGTAAAAACTATCTGGATTAAAAGTTTCTAAGACTAAATTACAAGCATCTTCAAAATATATTTCTTTATTATCTAATATCTGTCTATTTATCTCTTTTAGTATATCCAACATAAAATATGGATTATTAGGAAAAAAACTTTCCAGTGGCATCATACAATTTTGATATAAATTCCAAGTCTGCGAAGTTCTTACAGTACTACCATGAGCTCCACCTGTAAAAACATATTCATCAATATATAAGCTTACTACATTGTTGGTATTCAAAGTAACTTCATACGTCCTATAAACCTCATACACCATAATTGGATAGCCATTTTCTTTATTATACTTGTATGTCTTCACCGCTTGCTCATATAATTCCCCTTCACTTTGTAGCTGAAGCCCTATTGCAAGCTTTTTATTGTAATTATTAAAAGCCATTTTTGAATTTATACTTGGATATTCAATATGATATTTAAGCACTAAATTTCCGTCATAAAACATTTCTTTTTCTAATATATTTTTGTTAATATAATTCATAATGTCCTCCTGTTTTATATTTATTATTATATTTTATGAATTTAGAAGTTATTTGTACATAAAACTTTAGCAAATATCTGTTATAATTCACAGCCTAATAAACTTTTTATCAAAAATATCTTGACAGTGTCTATGAAACATGCTACAATAAATACTGTTCGAGTAATATGCGGATGTGGCGGAACTGGCAGACGCGCTGGTCTTAGGAACCAGTGTCAACGACGTGGAGGTTCGAGTCCTCTCATCCGCACCAAGAGAACATTACACGAACATTTACTATTTTATAGGTGGATTTGCAATAAGAGTAATGATTTAAAGGAGTAATCTTACTCCTTATTTTTTTATTTACTAGGAAAGTACTAACTTTCCTAGTAAATAAAAATGGCTAAACGCTTGCCCTCTAAAATTTCTCGCCTTTAGGCTCGAAACTTAGATTGGGCAGAACAAAGAGCGAAGATCGCGCTTTGTTCTGCTAAACTGAACAGCTAGATACAAATATCATTCTGAAAAGGATGATTTTTTTGTTTTCAGGAAATAATTGTCTTGCAGAATCTCATGTTATGATGGTATGTCATAACATATAGGGGTTAGTTAAGACTTATGTATAATATGCTAAAATACTTGCAAATATATAGTAAGCATGATAAAATACTTACGTAAATTCCTTTTGTATCCTGTTTTACAGGTTGATATATAGACAGTTGTTATAAAATACTTATTTTAAGGAGGAAAAACAAATGGAAGCAAAAAGCAGAGAGGTTATTAAAGCTTTAATCGAATTGTCGCCTAATGTAGATGAGGCTGACAAAGTGATTAATGAGAACTATGACTTTCAGAGCATACATGAAAAAGTTGCTTTTCTGAAGGGTATGTTTGATGTACAAATTATCGGACGCGAAAAAGACGAACCTGATGAAATGACATATTTCGCTATGCTTCACACCATCATTAGCATCTAACACAGAGTACAAGGAGTAATCTATATGTATTTAAAGTTAAAAAAACCTCAAATTACTCATTGGTGGGTAGCACAATCTAGCTTAAAGATGGCTTTTGTTAATATTTTATCAGGAGAACCTTTAAGTGAAGATTTACTTGTAGTAGGATATCTCGATATAGAAAAAGAAGAACTTGCAACAAGCACTAATCGGGTAGTAAAAATTACTAAAAATGGAGTAATAACTGCCAAAGGAACTTTTTATCCGTTTGAAGAAGCACACGAATTATATTTAAGTTTTCTCATAGAAATAAACAAAGAAAATACTTTGGTAGCTACTAATTGGGATTATGCGCAAAAATCATGTACGAATAAAATAATCGCAGATATTATCAGAGATGGCAGTGTTGAAAAAGGCGTCACTTTTGATTTTACACCGAGTAGCAGGTACAATGTAATGTTTTCTGGATACTCAATGGACTTGTCTGCGAATATTGTTCTCACAACTTTTGCAAAACGCAACGTTTGTATAAAAATTGCTATTCCTGAAACAGTGAAATCAGACATATATCGTAGTTCTTTTGGAGCCAAAGAAGAAACAACGGAAAAAGTCAGGTTGGTAAAAGAAATTTTTACTAATAGCTTCAAATAAGTTTGAGCTTTCAAAAAGTAAATGGGGTTAAAATAACAATTTTGTTGTTTTTACCTCTTTACTTTTTATAAGCTAGTTAATTAAATAAAAAGTCAAACGAGGAGATTAATTATGATAGAAAAAGTAGAAAATAAAGATTTAGAAAAACTTAGAAATTTATTCAAAGATATTAGATTTTATATGGGAAATAGTGTTTTAGATGGAACAATGGGAGAAGCATATACCGATAATATATCTAATCCAAATTTTGCTATTCTTATCGTTAGAAAATATTGTTTTATGAGTGGTAATATAGGAAAAGAAGATTTACACAAACTTATTGATAATAAATTAAAACAATACATCATAATTCCAAGTAATAGTTTAAAAAATGTCATTGAAGAAATCTTTAAAGATAATATAAATAAACTTGAAAGATATTCTATAAAAAAGAATCCAATATTTGATAAGCAGAAATTGCAAAAATATATAGAAAAAGTACCAGAAGAGTATCATATACAATCAATAGATAACAATATAGCTAAAAAAATTAAAGAAGAAAAATTTATTAATATTACTGATAATTATGAAAAAAATGGAATTGGCTATTGTTGTATTTATAATGATGAAATTATCGGTGTGGCATCATCTAATATATTCTATAAAGATGGAATAGAAGTAAATATAAAAGTAAAAGATGAATATAGAAGAAGAGGCATAGCAACAGCATTAGCTTCAAAATTAATATTAAAATGTTTAGAAGAAAATAAGTCCATTAGTTGGGATGCTGCTAATTTATGGTCTGTAAGTTTAGCAGAAAAATTAGGCTTTGAATATGATTCTACTTATAATATATATGCCCTTATTTGAGATAATAAGGAAAATGCAAGGCCATTATTATTGGATTTTGGTCTTTCCTTTTTCAACTACATTTTTAATTCAAATCCTCCCATCTTATTTACTTACTCTCTTTAGCCAATCAATATATTCTTCTATATAACATTTTATTTCAAAGCCATGCCCCTGCTTTTTCGCAACAAGCAATGTCACATCTGTATTATTCTTTTTCGCATTTTCAATATACCTTGGTATCTCTTTTGTACCAACCGTCAAGTCTATATCTCCATATGAAATAAACTGCTTAACCTTACTTGAACTAAAGTTCTTTATTAAATCTAAATCTTCTAATAAGCTTTTTCTCTTTTCTTCATCTCTTACATCATCTGAGTTAAAAAGAGCAAATAACATTGGTACATTATCATTAAAAGAAACTACAGGATAAATCATTGAAACCACATCTACTTTATCATCCATCTTGTCTATTTCATCTTTTTCATATCCTTCTGGGAAATAGTCCTTCCCCATAAGCTTATTTATATGCATTGCTATAACATGACCACCAGCTGAAAAACCTATCAAACTAATTTTGTTTTCATCTAAATGATATTCTTCCTTGTGATACCTTAAAAAACGTATTGCTCTTTGCATGTCTAAATATGGAATTGGGTATTCATAAGGGTTTGTACGATAATGAAGCACAAAAGCATTTATTCCATTTTTATTTAAGGCCTCTGCTACATCTCTTCCTTCTCCATTTCCCCCATCCATAGACTTATATCCAAAACCACCACCTGGTACAATAAGGACTGCTTGATTACTATTTTCAACCAAGTATGGTATTATATATGGCTCATCTTCATAAACTTCCCTTTCAAACCCTGCTCTAATCTCATAAAAATAAGTAAATGTATCAATCTCTCTTGCTTTATCTTTATACGTACTTCCAACTATTGAACTTGCAAACCCAATAGTTGATTTAACCAAATTTGAATTATAATCTATATCCATATCCATTAACTTAGATTTATTTGAATTGCCTGGTACTTTATCCCAGATATTTATTCTTCTTTCATAGTCTGCAACTTTTCCTAAATTCAAATGTGTAGCTTTTGCTTTTCTATATAAAATAAAAGTTATTAAACCTACTAAAAGTAAAAAAGTCCCTACTATAATACTTATAATTACTCCCATTAATTTAAACCGCCTCTCTTACCTTGATACATCATAGCATACACAAAAGTAAAATTCAAGAATTAATATAAAATCTATACAAAAAATCGAGTAGAGAATAAATAATTATTTTATTTATTCCCTCTCACACCACCGTACGTGCCGTTCGGCATACGGCGGTTCAATTTGTACATTCGATATGTACTTTTGTATATTGGTCTAGTAGAAATACTAGACCTCTTTT
>JAAVZQ010000059.1 GCA_022791735.1 Clostridia bacterium | reverse complement strand
GTTCAACAGAAATAGACTTAGCACAAAATAAAATATCAAATGAATCACCAATTGGTCGTGCATTAATGGGAGCCAAAAAGAACCAAACTATAGAAGTACATATACCAGATGGAATAGCAAAATACAAAGTTTTAAATATAACAATCGCAAAATAAGAAAATTGTGCGTTAGCGAAATCAAAGATTTCGACGCACACATGTGCAAAATCGCTTTGCGATTATTGCACAGCCCAAGGTAAATTAACCTTGTTGTATACGGAAAAATCTTGTATGAGGTCAAGATAAAAGCTGATTTTTCCTATACAATAACATAAATTATGGAGGTTTTATGATTACACTTGAAGATGTTAGAAATAACGAAGAAGTACAAGCTTTAGTCGAAGGTGCACAAAAGCAACTTAATAGCTTAGGATATACAGAACATTCAAAAAGACATGTAGGGATTGTATCTAAAAGAGCAGGAGATATTCTAGAGGCACTTGGTTATCCAGCGGAGAGAGTAGAACTTGCTAGAATTGCAGGATATTTGCATGATATAGGGAATTGTGTAAATAGAGTAGACCATGCACACTCTGGAGCAATACTTGCATATAACATCTTAAAAGATGTAGGCATGAATGTACATGATAGAACAGAAATAATGATGGCAATTCGGAAATCATGATGAAGAGACAGGAACAGCAGTAAGTGATATATCAGCAGCTTTAATACTTGCGGACAAGTCTGATGTTCATAGAGATAGAGTAGTAAATACAAATATCGGAACTTTTGACAAACACGATAAAGTAAATTATGCTGTTACAGATGCAAAACTTATTATAAATCCAGAAGATAGAAAAATAACTTTAAATATACAAATTGATACTGAGCTTTGTCCAGTTTTGGATTATTTTGAAATATTTATTGATAGAATGATAATGAGTAAATATGCAGCAAAATATCTAAGAATATGGTTTGAACTTGTAATCAATGATACAAAACTATTGTAGTTTTAAGAAAGGAATGTGAAAAAAGTGGAAAAGAAACTAAAAATTATCCTAGCAGTTGTCGTAACAATGTTAATCGCAATTATATCTTTTGTAGGAGTTTATACAAAAGATGGTGTAGTTTTCAAAAGCAATTTGCCAAACTATCAATTATCATCAGACTTTGAAAATAAAAGAATAGTAAGCTTTATACCTTCTGAAGATGAAAATGAAATTATATATGACAAAGATGGCAATAAAGTAGATGCTATACCAGAGGGAGCAAATGAGGAAGATTATAGAAAAGAGAAAGAAAAAGTAAATAAAGCAGAAAGCTTAACAGCAGAAAATTTTGAAAAGGTTAAAGAAACATTTCAAGGAAGACTTAATACATTAAAAGTAAATTATCATGAAGTAAGATTAGATAAAGAAACAGGAAAAATAGCAGTAGTACTTGAAGATAATATAGGAACAGATACATTGCTTCAAAACTTATTATATACTGGAGATTTTTCTATTACAGATTCTGAAAGTGGAAATGTTTTAATAGATAAAGCCAATGTAAAAAGTGCCACAGTTGCTTACCAAAATACTGAAGAAGGGGTAACTGTATATCTTGATATAAAATTTGATAAAGAAGGTGCAAATAAACTTCATGAAATAAGCAAAGAATACTTAAAACCTGAACAAGAAGGCGAAGAAAAGCCTACAAAACAAGTAGCAGTAGTTATGGAAGGTACTAAATTATTTACAACAAATTTTGCTAATGAAATAAAAACAGGAGAATTAACACTTTCTATTGGAACATCTAAAGATAATGATAGTATACAAAACTATGTAGAACAAACTAGCTTATATGCAATGCTAATCAACAATCCTACAGTACCATTAAAATATGAAGCAAACACAGAACAAACATTAAATGGAAACCTTGCAGGAGAAAATACACAAATAATAATTATAGGAGTTTCAACTATTTTCGCACTTATTGTTATTTATTTTGTTTGTAGATATAAACAAAATGGATTAATTGCTGGAGTTTCAATGATAATGGCAGTAAGTTTGTTATTACTTGTATTAAGATACACAAATACTGAAATCACACTAAATACATTTGTCCGGACTTATAGTGCTTATGTTAGTAAATGCTTATTTAATAAATAAAATGTTAAACAGTATAAAAAGCAATCCAACATATGAGAATGTAGCTAAAAGTACATTAAGAACATATATAGATGAAATAGGATTAGTAATAATATCTATCATGATATCAATTATATTTACATTTATGAGTAATGTACAAATATATTCATTAGGTATGACACTATTCTATGGAATTATATGTGTAGCTATATCGAACTTGTTAGTGCTAAGAACAATGCTTTTAGCGAGATTTGAAGAATAATTGCGTTTTGGCGTTGTTGAACATCATTCGAAATCAAATCAACGTGCAATAGCACGCCTCATTGATTTCAAATTCGTTCGCCTAGCCAAAAGCACAATTCTTTTTCAAACAATATAATTGAGAAAGGAATAAAAAAGATGAAGAATAAAATTATAATAGTATTATTAATTTTAGTTGTAGCAATTGGTGCCTTTATTGGATATAGAAATGGTTTTAATTTAGGTAAAGATTATGGAGCATCTAAAAAATTAACTATACAATTTGCAGAAAACTTTGAAATTGCAGATATAGAAACAATGGCAAAAGAAGTACTTGGAGATAATATATATAAAGTAGAATATTTAAATGAATTCAAATCAGATGCAGTGATAACTGTAAAAGATGTATCAGACGAGCAAGTAGATAATTTAGAAAATAAATTAAAAGAAAAATATGCTACTTTCAAAAATGAAGAAGAAATAGAAGAAAGTCATATACATGAGATTATACAAGTTATAGAC
>JAAVZQ010000058.1 GCA_022791735.1 Clostridia bacterium | reverse complement strand
TTTTTCTATAAAAAAGAAGAAGCAAGGTATTTAGAAACAAATAAGACATTAAACATACTAAGAAGCGATAAAGAAAAGGCATTACTAAAAGCAGATGTATTTCCATATTTGCAAGAGAACTTATATCTAAATCATAATGATTATGACTTTGCAAGACATAGTGTTGTAGTAGGAGCAAGTGGTACAGGGAAATCTAAACTAATAAGTTCATTAATAAAAAATCTATCAGGCGATATAAGTAAGAAACTAAAGTATAAAATAGTAGTAATTGATCCACATGCGGCAATAGAAGAAGATATAGGAGGAATGCCAGATTGCAATGTAGTAGATTTTAAAACAGAGGAAAACAGTATAGACTTATTTATAAATGGAATAGACGATATACTTTCAGCCACAGAATCTATTATAACTATTTTTAAAAGCCTTATTGCAGATAGGTATAACTCGAAATTAGAAAGAGTAATCAGATATAGTACACATTTGTTACTTGCAAAAGGTGAATTTAATTTAATAACATTAAGAAAACTACTTATAGAAATTGAGTATAGAAATAAAATATTACAAGAACTAGAAGAAGAGATGCCAGTAAACATTATAGAATTTTTTAGAGTAGACTTTAACGAGCTAAAAACCAAATCATATCAAGAAGCAATTGCACCAATTATAGCATTTATTGACGAAATGCAATTACTTCCTGCATTTAACAGTACATGTAAAATGAGCAATATAAAAGATGAGCTAGAAAAGAGCTTTATCACAGTATTATCTTTAGACCAGATGACACTAGGATTAAACATTACAAAAACAATAGCTGGTTTTGCAATGCAATCAATATTAGGGTTAGTACAAGCACACACATTTGATGAACATATAATACTTGTAATTGATGAAGTTTCTGTTATTGAGAACCCAATAATTGCTAGATTTTTATCAGAAGCAAGAAAATATAACCTTTCACTAATTCTAGCAGGACAATATTTTGAGCAGATTAGTAGTAGTCTTCAAAAAGCAATTTTTGCAAATGTAGTAAATTACTTTGTTTTTAGAGTATCAAGGATTGATGCAATGGCACTAGAAAATAATATAAAAATGGAAGTAGCAGTGAAAAACTCACATATTAATAGAGTAAAAATTCTTACAGAATTAGAGGATAGAGAATGTATTGTGAGAATAGGAAGAAGTGGAAGGCTTTATCCGGCATTTAAGGGAAAAACTATGGACTTTGTGTCAATTCCAAGAAAGAAGAGTAGAGAAAAGATAAAGTGTCAAAAACCTAAAGAAGAAAAGAAAAACAAATCCATATTTAGCATTGAAACAAGAAATACTTTAAAAGATATAATGAAAAAACAATCAACAGCTAGAAAGAGAGTAAATCTGGATAACTAGAAAGAAGGGAAATAAGTGAATGATAAACAATTGAAAGGTGTCATAAATGAAGTTTTTATGGCAATATTTGAAGAAAAAATCCATATAGAAATAGATGAACTTTTATCAGAATGTGCATTTGATATAAGACTACCAAATAAAGTAATAGACGCAGTTACAGGAGATGAAACATGGGCATCTTCAATTAATGCAAACAAATACATAAGTCAAGATAATATGCAAAAATATGATGAATATAAAGGGTGGATGAGACCAAAAAAAGAAGTTAGCTCTTTAGATGAAATACTAAAATTATGGGACAAAATAAATTATACAACAACAGAAAGAGTATATGATAGTATAAATGTATCAAAAAGTGATACTATATATAATTCGGAAAATATATATAGAAGCCAAGACTGCAGGAGTTGTAAAAATACAGTATTTAGCGATGGTTGTGCAAACTCGGAATACATAATAGCATGTCAAAGAAGTGCAAACTGTAATTACTCGATTAGAGTAGATGATTCTAATAATTGTTCTAATTCATATAGTGTAATTTGTTCTTCAAAAATTAGTAACTCTTTTTTTATACAAGACGCAAATTCGCTTCATGAGTGTATGTTCTGCTCGCATATTTCAAACCGTAGGTATTGTATAGCAAATATGCAATTTGATAGAGAAGAATATATGGAAATAAAAAAAGAGGTAATAAAATGGATATTAAAAAATATTTCAGAGCATTGACACCAAAAAAATGTAGCGGTATAATAATTAAGTAAATAAAATTAATAAAGGAAAAAATAATATGAAAAATATAATTACCGCTTTTTTAAAAACATATACAGCAACTAAAATAGGGATAATTGCGTCTTCCGTAGTATTTATTGGAGTAGCTACAATGTCTACAATATATGTAATGGGAGCAGAAAAAGACACAAGACAAGAAACAGTTATAACAAGCAGTAATGCAGAAGAAATAGAGGAAATTATAGAGGTGCCACAAGAAATACTTAATCCAGAAACAGAGCAAGAAGAGACACCAGAGCCCGAAGAAGAAGCGGAAGAGGAAGATGAAACACCACCAAAAGTTGTAAAATATCAAGACAAAACAGTAACAGTTCCTAAATCAACAGTTGCAAAAGTTAATTCAACAGAAGATGCTGAAAAGGACAAGAAAAAAGGTGGAGAAGAAGTTAAGCAAGAGCAGGTAGAAGAGATGTTTGAAAACGTAGGAAAGAAATCTATGGGAATAGATGTATCTGCACATCAAGGAAAAATAAATTGGTCACAAGTAAAACAAAGCGGTGTTGAATTTGCAATGATTCGTGTAGGATTTAGAGGCCAAACAGAAGGCAAAATCTATGAAGATACATATTTTAAAGCAAATGTTAGTGGAGCAATTGCAAATGGAATAAAAGTTGGAATATACTTCTATTCTACAGCAATAAATGATACAGAGGCTCTAGAAGAAGCGGCTTGGGTAGTAAATAAAATTGCACCATACAGTATTACATACCCAGTTGTATATGACTTTGAAGACTTTGGAAGATATAGATGTACAGGAGTTGATGGAAATGTAGCAACAAAAAATGCATTAACATTTTTAAACTATGTTAAATCACAAGGATATGAACCAATGATGTATGCAAACAAAAATGATATTACAAGAAAGATGTCAAGAAGTTCATTTTCATGCAAATTCTGGCTTGCACATTACACAGAAGAAACAGACTATAAAGGAAGCTTCAATATGTGGCAATACACAAGTAAGGGAAGCGTACCAGGAATCTCTGGTAGAGTAGATATGAATATAGCATATTTTACTTATGGAACAGTTGCAGATGCAAAACACACACATAATTACACATCTGTTGTAGGAAAAGTAAAAGAAGCAACATGTACAGAAGAAGGAAGCAAAACACTTAGATGTTCTTGTGGAGAAACAAAAACAGAAACTATAAAAAAGCTAGACCATAAATTTGGAGAATGGCAAGTAGAAACTGCTGCTACAACTGAAAGTGCAGGAGTGGAAAAAAGAGTATGTGATACATGTAAAAAAGAAGAGACAAAAATAATACCAAAATTAGAAAATAAACCAGTGACAACCCCAAGTGAGACACCAAAGCCAAGTGCTAGTCCAGTACCAACACCAGAAGAAACTGATCCACCAGCTGAAAGCCCAAAACCAACAACTACACCGACTGAAACCCCGGCACCTAGCCCAAAAGAAACTTTAGAACCTAGTCAGACGGGGACAGAGAACAAAAAAACACCTTTGGCTGAAACATCAGAAACAGAAGAAATAAGCGAATAAGTAATGATAAATAAACCTAGAGGAAAGTGTAAAAAGCACTTTCCTTTTTTTGCATTTTATGATAAAATAAAACGCAAGATATAAGATGGAGATAGAAAAATATGTATAAAATGATAATAATAGATTTAGATGGCACATTATTAAATGATGCAAAAGAAGCAAGCAAAGAAAATATAAAAGCAATAAAAAGGGCATACGAAGAAAAAGGTGTTATATCAGTAATTGCAACAGGGAGACCACTAGAATTTGCAAATGATATATGTAATATCTATGGTAATTGTTTTGGTAATTATATAATTGCATGTAATGGTGCAATTATAAAAGATATAGAAAAAGATGAGTATATACAAAAAATTACTTTCACAAATGATGAGATATTAAATTTTAGAAGCATGTACATAGAAGAAAATGCGGACTATATGATATTAGCTACAGAAAAGAGACAATTGGTAGAAACACGAAATAGTGAAGGATTAAATAATGCTGGAGTAAGTATAGTAGAGAAAAAGACGGAAGTAAATAATATAGCAGAAGAATTAAGAGAGAATAGAAATGGAGCGAATTTGGCTTGTCTAATAGGTGGAGAAAATTCAATAATAGAAAAAATAGCAAGTAAGATAAATAAAATGGAAGACATAGAAAAGGCAGTTATTTCTAATTACTTGTATAAAAAGGGAGAAAATATATTTCAGTCAAAATACATAGACATATTGAAAAAAGGATGCAATAAGAAAAATGGAATAGAAGTTTTGGCAAAGAAACTTGGGATAAAACAAGAAGAAATCATAGTAATGGGAGACCGGAGGAAACGATATATCGATGTTTGAATGTGCAGGATTAAAAATTGCTATGGAAAATGCAGAGGAATACTTAAAAGAAAAAGCAGACTATATAACCTCAAATAATAATGATAATGGAGTTGCAAAAGCAATAAATAAATTTATATTTGATGAATAAAAAAGAAAAGAGATGAAGCCTATGAATAAAACCAAAAGAAAAATATTTAGTGCAGCAATAGAATTATTTTCGAAAAATGGATATGATAATGCAACAGTAGATGATATTACGGCAATAGCAGGAGTTGCAAAAGGTTCTTTGTATTATCATTTTTCCAAAAAAGAAGATATATTTGATATGTTATTGCAAGAAGGGCTTGATTTGCTTAGAAATAGCATTGAATTAAAAACAAAAACATGCAAAACATCATTAGATAAAATAAAAGCAGTTGTACTAGTTGAAGTAAAAGTTACTGTTAAATATGAAAAATTTTTAAATGTAGTCTTTTCACATATATGGGGTGAAGGAGAGAGAAATCAAAAATGCAAACATGCGGTATTCGAATATGTAAAAATAATAGAAAACATATTGCAAGAAGGCATGGATAACGGTGAATTCTATAGAGGAGACGTAGAAGCAATTGCCTCAGGAATATTTGGCTATACATGCGCAAGTTTAATATATAGGCTAAAAACAAATAGGGAAGTAGATGTAGAAAAAATATATAAAGAATTTGCAGAAAGCGTAGTAAGAACTTTGATAAGAAAGTAAAAGACTTAGTTATGATAATAATTTTGTCCAATTTCTTCTTGAATGAATAACTCTAACTATTTCAATTGTAGTATTATTTGGATTAACTCTATAGAATACAAAATAATTCTTAATTTTAAATTTTCGAAGTTGTAGCGTTTTTATAAAATCATCACTTATAATAGGATAGATTATTGGATAATCTTTTAATTTGTGTATTTCTTGCTTTATTTTTTGAATTAGCTTATTTGCAATATTTGGTTCTTGTAGATTATATTTAATATAACTGTATATATCAGTTAAGTCATCTTTTGCATCTTTTGAAAACTGTACCGTATATTTGTTCAAATTATAACCTCTTTTCATGTTTTAGATCTTTTCTATTTCATCAAATACCTCTTCTTCAGAATATACGTCACCTTTTTGGATTGACTTAATTCCTTTTTCTAATTTACTATATAAATCATATTTGTCCATAAGAAATTCATATAGTTCTATGCTCATAATAGCTAAATCACCAGCACCGTTTTTAGTTATGTATATAGGTCTTTTAGTTTTGTGGCATAGAGTAGAAATCTCATTATAATTATTTCTTAAATCAGAACTTGGTCTAATAATTGGCATGTTAATAATACCTCCTACTAATATATTATGCATATTATATCGAAATATTGATATATAGTCAAGGCTTTAGTAAAAAAATCATTAAACTGACCCATCAGTCTAATGATTTTTTTTGTAAAATGTGATATAAATATAATGCTAAAAATATATTAGATACAAATAGGACAAATTTGAATAGAAAACGAAAAGAGGAAAAGGGAATATGAGTGAGAGATTATATGATATTATAGAAATATCAGATTTGAAAGATATGCTAAACAAAACTAGAGATTTATACTCAGAGAGACCTGCATATAAAATAAAATTAGAAGAAGGAAAATACAAGACTATTTCTCATAAGGAAGTAAGAGAAATGGTAGATTCACTTCGGAACAGCATTAATTGATATGGGGCTAAAAGATAAGAGAATAGCAGTTATTGGAGAAAATAGATATGAGTGGGAAATAGCATATTTAGCTATTGTATGTGGAACAGGAACTGTTGTACCACTTGATAAGTCATTACCAGAAAAGGAACTAGAAAACTTAATAGAAAGGTCAGAGGTAGAGGGAATATTTTATTCAAATAAATACCAAGAAGTTTTAACAAAAATAAAATACAATGAAAAAAACAAATTGAAACATCTAATATCAATGGATAATATACAAAACAAAGAAGGAATATATTCACAACATGAGTTAACTCAACATGGAAAAGAATTAATAAAAAAGGGAAACAGAGAATTTTTAGATGCAAAAATTGATAATGAAAAAATGAGCATAATGTTATTTACATCAGGTACAACATCTAGGTCAAAAGTAGTTGCTTTATCACATAGAAACATAAGTTCAAATCTAATGGATATTGGAAGTATTTTAGATGTAACAGAAAATGATACTTTACTTTCAATTTTGCCAATACATCATGTTTTTGAATGTACAGTTGGATTTCTATTTTCATTATACAAAGGTGCACAAACAGTATTTTGTGATGGACTAAG
>JAAVZQ010000164.1 GCA_022791735.1 Clostridia bacterium | reverse complement strand
TCGCAAAAAAATGCGTATCGGCGGGCTTCTTTAGAGCTTAAAAAATTATGGACAGTATTATTGCTATAGCAAGGATTTCAATCACCCGGAAGATGGCTCGTGCCTGTTTGAAGGTTGTTCCGTGGCTCATGAAAAAGCTGACAGCAGTTTCTTCCAAGGCTTCTTGAATGGGCATAAGCATTTTGCCTAAAAGCGTAGCTCCCCCTGATAAGATGGTGTACGCAAGCCATAGGAAAAGTACTACTCCAATAATTCCCATTTTTTTTGCTCCTTTCAAAAGTAATAAGGGTATTGCTTATTTCTATTTTAACACAAATGTAAAAAGAAATCAAATATTATGTTGATTAAAAAATCTGCCTTGCAAATAATAAAATGTAATGTTATAATCTTTTTATAATTAAAAGATGGAGGAAATGTTATGAAAAAAAGTACCAAGATAATTATTTTAGCTGTTGCAATAATCTTATTACTTATAATAATTGGAGCAGTTTTAACTTTTATGGGAGTATTTAAATTAGCAAATAAAACTAAAACACCCATTACTACTGATAATTTTATAACTACTATGGAAAACAAAGAGTTTATAGTTACAGATACTAAATCTACACAATTTGCGTCTTATGATTATATTTCAAAAGCTGTACTAGCACTTTCTAGTGATTATAGCTACAAAATAGAATTTTATGAATTGACTGATGCTACTTATGCAAATAGTTTTTATGTTAGCAACAAAGCTTTGTTAGAAAGTTCAGTTGGTAATGTGGTAAAAACTAATATAGAACAAAATGGTAAGAATTTTTCAAGATTTGTATTATCTGCTAATGGAAAATATAGTACTGTATCAAGAATAGATAACACGGTAGTATATGTTAATTGTGATGAAGGAAGTAAAGATGCAGTAGAAAGCATTTTAAAGGAATTAGGATATTAGTTATAATTTATGGCACTATTTAGTCTGTAAATTGTAAATGATATTAGCGTTATATAGAGAAAAATTGTAATAAATGCTTGTTTTTTGTGAGATTTTGCTATATAATATATTCATTAATTTGAAAAATAATTAGCTGTTTGAGAAAGGAATGGTTAACAAATATGTCATTTATAGAAAATATAAAATTAAGAGCAAAGTCTAATATTAAAACAATAGTACTTCCTGAGGCAAATGATATTAGAACTTTAGAAGCCACAAATATAGTTTTAAACGAAGGATATGCAAAGGTTATCCTTATTGGAAACGAAAATGAAGTTTTAGAACAAGCAAAAACAAAGAATTTAAGTCTTAATGGAGTTCAAATTATAGAACCTAATAAATCTCCTGATTATGAAGAATATGTAGAAAAATTTTATGAACTTAGAAAAGCTAAAGGTATGACTTTAGAAAACGCAAAAAAAACAATACTTGATCCAGTTTATTTTGGTATGATGATGGTAAAGCTTGGCAAGGCTGATGGTTTAGTTTCTGGTGCTGCTCATTCAACAGCAGATACTTTAAGACCTGCACTTCAAATACTTAAAACAGCTCCACGGAACAAAACTTGTTTCTGCATTTTTTGTAATGTGTGTTCCAGATTGTGAATATGGTGAAAATGGTACTTTTGTATTTGCTGATAGTGGGTTAAATGCAAATCCAACAGCAGATGAGTTATCAGAAATTGCTATTTCATCAAGTAAAAGTTTTGAACAATTAGTAGGAAAGAAGTCTCAGGTTGCAATGCTTTCATATTCTACATATGGTAGTGCAAAATCTGAGATGATAGATAAAGTGGTAGAAGCTACAAGATTAGTTAAAGAAAAGGCTCCTGAAATAGCAGTTGATGGAGAGTTGCAATCAGATGCTGCAATTGTTCCCGAAATTGCAAAATCAAAAGCTCCTGGAAGTGAAGTTGCAGGAAAAGCAAATACTTTAATATTCCCTGACTTAAATACAGGAAATATATCATATAAATTAGTACAAAGGCTTGCAAAAGCAGAGGCCTAT
>JAAVZQ010000057.1 GCA_022791735.1 Clostridia bacterium | reverse complement strand
TCCGTCAAAAGCAGAATGGTTATTTTTTATTGTTTATGTAGTAGCCAACAAATGATGCCTAACAAAACAATGTTTATGATAGTTACACCTACTAATCCGTAGAAAAGTAGCCTAGTTATCACTAATAATGCTGATTCTACTATAGCACCACCCCCATATATCAGTCTTACAACTAAAAGTCGTAGAGGTTTATGTATAAACAAGTTGTCAAAGGTGGCAACACACTCCGCTTATTCTCATTTTCATAAATAACTATATAACATTTATTGGAAAAATACAAGCGAACAAAACAAAATTTTGCATATTTTTGTAACTAATTAAAGTAATAAATTTAATTTATGAATTAAGCTATTAAAATTTTTAAATAAAGAGCAATAAAACACTAAACAATAATATAGATACACAATAACTTATTACTATTATACTATAAAAATTTGTTTACATCAAAGTACAGCAATTGTACAGCAAATTTTATATCAAATGGTGATAATTTATGATAGGTATCTATTATATAAAACAAAAAATACTCCCTTACAAAGAGAGTATTTCTGCATTTTGTGCTAATATATGATACTTTGTGATACTCTGTATCATTTGCTTAAAATGCTAATTTCTTGGAGGCGACACCCGGATTTGAACCGGGGATCAGAGTTTTGCAGACTCGTGCCTTACCACTTGGCTATATCGCCATTTTTTAGAAGAACTCGCGAAAAATTGTTAGCGAATGAAATGAGCGGTTTTTTTCGCGAAATAAGGAGTAACGGCCTAATGGTCTTGCTGATTTTGAAAAATCAGCTGACCATAATGGCCAGTTACGACGTGGAGCAGGTAACGGGAATCGGACCCGTAACTTAACCTTGGCAAGGTTATGTTTTACCACTAAACTATACCTGCATACTGCTTTATTATAATAGCAAAAATATATCAAATTGTCAAGCAAAATATGCAAAAAGATAGTAGACAATATTTAAAAGAGAAATTAGATATCTCTATATATTCAATATATATTCAAAATTAGAATTTAATATGCATAAAAATGAAAAAAACTTCAAAACATACGCACACATACTTTTTTAAAAATATTGACATAATTAGTTGATTTTGTCACGAAAATGTTGTATAATTGTAATACAAATGTCATGTATAAGAGGCAAAAATGTAAAAACCTTTTCCGTAGACGGATTTGGCGCAATTTTTTTGAGACAAAAAATATACCAAAATCTTCTATTGACATTACGTAAAAAAAATGTAGAATATAATATAAGAAAAAGTATAAAGGTGATTAAAGATGAGAAAAAACAAACTTATTGTAGGAATTTTAATATTTATGTCTATGCTTATTGGTTGCATATTCTTAAACACATCAAATGCAGCGACTTTGGGTGACCTAGCAATAACAAGAGAAAGAACAGTAAAAACTGTCAAAGCAAGCGATGGAACAACTATAAATGTTAAATATAAGCATAAACTAGGGGATAACAAGAATATTTGGAAGATTGTTAAAGCAAGAGATACAGGAGTAGCAGGACCAAGTAAAGACAAATTAGTTACAGATCCGAGCGATCCAGAATATCTTGCAGATTTATATTGCTTAAGAGCAGGACAAGGATTTACAGCAGAACAAACAAATAATCCATCAACAGGGACACCAGGAAGCCAAATTCCAACAGTAGAAGATGGAGCAAAAATAGTTACATACAATCAAAGTGTAAAGATAAACAAAAAAGATGTAGAACAAAGCTTTAATACCTTAGTAGGACTATATTCACAGACTGTAAATAACAATCCAAATTATGAAATACTATTTAAACCAGAGAACAAAGAAAAATTTTATGCAGTACTTTGGATATTAGATAACATGCTACTTGAAAGTGCATCATCATCAGAATTGCAAGCTTATTTATTAGATGAAAATAGAGCAGGATATATTTATCCAGAAGATGGTGCAAGTAATATAGATAGTGGGGATAGTTATAGAGCAGCATCAGTTATAGAAAATGGAAAATTAATGGTAAGAAATGTTTTAACAAGAGCAGATATAGAAGCGGTACAACAAGCAGCAATTTGGTATCTTACAAATTATGATGATCCTGAATATCATAACAATAGCAAATTAGAACTAACACCTATGAAGCTATCAGTATCAGGAGATGAAGTATTTAATACAGGAACAAAAGGTATACCAAATGAATATGAACCATTTGGAACTATATATAATGTAAATCTAACATTATTTGATGAAATAACAGGAGAAGAAATGCCAGCACCATATAATGGAGCTTGGGGAAATTTTAGAGCCAAACATGCAAATATATTATTTACAAACCTTATAAATTCAGCGTTAAAAGCAGTAAGAGAAAATGGAGGTACATATACACCAACAAGAGATATTACAATATATTTCAATAATGGAAATGTAGAAGGTAAAGGAGACGGATTAGTATATGAACAACCAGTAGTACAAGTAGAAGAACCAAAAGCAGAGCCAGATATCGCACTTAGAAAATTCATATCAGCAATTGATGGAAAAGATTTAATATCAGCAATATCAAGAGAACCAGAAGTAGATACAAGTAAATTAAATCAAGGATTAAATACAACAGCAGAATATTTCCACAGAAAAGATGCGCAGCCAGTAGAAATAGGAAATGTAGTGACATATACAATAAGATTATATAATGAAGGTGATGTACCAGCATATGTAAAACAAGTAAGAGATTACTTACCAAGCTATTTAAGTAGAACAATTCCAAATGGCAAAACAGACACAGCATCTTATTGGAATGATGTAGAAAATAATGGATATGTTTACGAGACAACAGCAAATTGTAAGATAGTAAATGCAGGAGGACTTTTAACAATAGATGAAGACGAAGCAAGAAGAACGGGGAAAACATATGTAGGAGGCAAGACACTTGGAGAAGTTAAGCTTCCAGCGGCATATAAAAATGAAGGAGAAACAGGAAAAGACAGATACACACTAAGTTATGTAGATATAGAAATATATTGTGAAGTATTACCTAATGCAGAATATGGCAAGGTAATCACAAACATTGCAGAAGTTACAAAAATGGCAGATGAAAACAATGTAGAAATTACAGAAGAAAGAGACTCAGGAACAGAAGCAGATAGAAGAGCAGACTTACATTTAGGAAATCATGCATCTACAGAAATAGGACCAATATCAGAATACAAACAAACTACAATTGATCAAGAAGAACAAAAACATCCAGACCATAGATATTACATAGAAGGACAAGAAGACGATGATGATTTTGACAAAGTAGTAGTAAAAATGCCATCAGTAGACTTAGCACTTAGAAAGTCAATAGCTAAAATAGGAAGCAAAAACTATAATAGAATTCCACAAGTCAATACAGATGGATTGATAGAAAAACCGCGTCAAGACACAGCTATATACAACCATGATAAAGAGCCATTAGATGCAAAAGTAGGGGATATAGTAATATACAAAATGAGAGTATATAACGAAGGTGAAACTAGTGGAAGCGTAACACAAATAACAGACCATATCCCAGACTATTTAGAATATGTAAAAGAAATAGAAGATGCAAATGGAAATAAAATAAATGTAGATTTCTGGACAGAAAATGAAGGAGATAAAACAGGTTATACAAAGCTTATTTCAAAAGCAAATTGTAAAATAACAGGTGCAGGCGGAAAATTAACGATGGATCCTACAGAAACAGGAAAAATATATGTAGGGGATAAAACATTAGGAGATGCTATACAAATTCCAGCGTTTGACTATAATGCAGACTTAACACATACACCAAGCTATATAGAAGTAGAAGTATATTGTAAAATAAGTACAAGAGTAAAAGAAACAATGACACTAACAAACATAGCTGAAATTACAAAAGAGTTAGACCAAAATGGAAAAGAAGTTGTACCAGGACAAGATAGAGATTCAGAACCAGGAAATGTTACACTACCAGATATAAAAGATTTACCAAAATATGAAGGTGGATTAGATAAAGACTTAACAGATAACTTTAAACCAGGACAACAAGATGATGATGACTTTGAAAAAGTAATAGTTAAAGTTCCAGCTTATGACTTGTCACTTAGAAAATTCATAACAGAAGTAAATGGAAAAGAACTAACAGGCGAAAACTCAAGAATTCCAGTTGTTAACACAGAAGTATTAGATAACCATTCAGACACTACTGCAAAATATGAACACACTAAAAAACCAGTAGAGGTAAATAGAGGAAATAAAGTAGTATATACAATAAGAGTATACAACGAAGGAGACTTCGATACTTATGTAAGTGAAATAACAGATTACTTGCCAAACTATCTAGTATACTTAAAAGATGATCCAATAAACAAACTATATGGTTGGGGAGAACCTGATCCAGTCACAAGACAAATCAAAACAACAATTACAGCAAAAGATAATATAGAAGGAAATGAATTATACAAAGATAGAGTAAGCAAAAATGGAGAAAAAGGAAAAATCCTTGCGAAATACGATGAAGATGGAGTTCTAGATTATATAGATGTAAAAATAGTTTGCCAGGTTGCTGAAAATACAGAAGGAAACAGTATTTTAACAAACTTAGCACAAATAACAAAAATGACAGACAAAGATGGAGTAGAGGTTCCAGAAGATAGAGATTCCAAACCAAATGGAGACAAAGATGGAGAATTTTATATCCCATCAGATAAAGATAGACCAAACTATGAAGGTGGAGAAGATAAAGACTTAACAGACAACTATAAACCAGGACAAGAAGACGATGACGACTTTGAAAAAGTAATAGTTAAGAACTTTGACTTAGCACTTAGAAAATTCATAACTAAAGTACAAAATACAAACATAAACAATAGATATCCAAAGCCTATATATGAAAACGGAGAGATTAAATATGAACATCCAAAAGATCCAGTTGAGGTTTGCCCAAAAGATATAGTTATATATACAATAAGAGTATATAACGAAGGTCAAGCAGATGGTTATGCAGAAGAGATAACAGATAATCTACCAGAAGGAATAGAATATTTACCAGACCATGAGATAAACCAAAAATATAAATGGATAATGTTAGATGAAAATGAGGAAGAAATAACAGACGGAGATGTGTCAAGAGCAAAATATATCACAACAGACTATCTATCAAGCAAGACAAACAGAAATGAAGGCAATAAAAACTTGTTGAAAGCATTTGATCCAGATGCAGATATAAGCGATAATGCAGACAAGAAAAATCCAGATTACAGAGATGTAGAAGTTGCATTTAAAGTAACTTATGTAGCAAAAACTATTGAGGATTCTAAGAAGATAATAAAGAACGTAGCACAAATATCAGGTGATTCTGGAGATGATATAGATTCAGATCCAAGCAGAAAAGAAGAATATGATTATGAAGATGAAAAGAACAATGAAGACGATATTGATTATGATAACATTAGAGTAAAATATTTCGACTTAAGCTTATTAAAATGGGTTACAGAAACAAGAGTTAAATTAGGAGACAAAGAGGAAATAATAAGTTCAAAATACACAATAGATACACCTGCTGTACAAGAAAAGAGAGAAAGTGCTGTAAAATATGAAGTTGCAGAAGAAAACCTTAAGAAAATACAAGTTAAATATGCATTTACAATCAGGGTTACAAACGAAGGAGAATTAGCAGGATATGCAGAAGAAGTAAAAGACTATGTTCCAGAAGGATTGAAGTTTGATCCAAAAGATAACCCAGATTGGAGACAATTAGAAGATGGAAGCGTAGTTACAAATAAATTAGCAGGAACTTTATTAGAACCAGGAGAAAGTGCAGAAGTTCAAATAATACTTACATGGATTAATGGAGCACAAAATGTTGGCGAAAAAGTAAATTGGGCAGAGATTAGTAAAGACAAAAATGATTATGATGCACCAGATGTAGACTCAACACCAGACAACTTTGAAAAGGGAGAAGATGATATAGATAGCTCACCAGTCATTCTTGCAATAAAAACAGGTGGTGCGAAGATTTATATAGGGCTAACAGCAATTATATTACTAACATTTGCATTAGGAATAGACTTAATTAAGAAATATGTATTAGAATAAGAACATAACTAAAGACGCCTGCCGAGAAGGCAGACGTCTTTAGGCCTATTTAAAAGCAATAAAGATGTAGACGAAAAATCCAATGATTGCAAGGACAACTATCGAGCCGAAAGACATCGAGAGAATCCAGCCGATTGCTGAGAATAGGCCGAAGATAACCTGGCCGGGATGGCTAATAAGCCATAACACAGCTGCGACGATAAGGACAAAAAAGATGGTAGACCGGATGCCGTGGTGCTTGATGCCCTTCACAGGCTTATCACCCTTTTTAGATTTTCTACGCTTTTTACGCATGATGTGTACCTCCTAATTTTTTCAAAAAAATGTGCTTGACATAATCTAAATATATTATAACACAAAAAAACGAAACCGTCAAAAGGGTGGTCAAAGGGGACGGAGCTTTTTGACCACCTTTTGACCAGATATGAAAGGAACAAATATGGTAATAGTAATAGGAGCTGGTCTTGCAGGATGTGAGACAACATATCAAATAGCAAAAGCGGGTATAGAAGTTACATTATATGAGATGAAGCCAAAAAAATTCACACCTGCTCATACAAATAAAGAATTTGCAGAAATAGTATGTAGTAATTCTTTTAAATCAAATCTTCTCACAAATGCATGTGGGCTATTAAAAGAAGAGCTTAGAAGGCTAGATAGCCTTTTAATAAAATGTGCAGATGAAACAGCAGTACCAGCAGGACAAGCGTTAGCAGTAGATAGAGATAAGTATGCAAAATTAGTAACAGAAAAAATAAAGAAGCTAAAAAATGTTAAGATAGAAGAAGCGGAAGTGCGGAGTAGACGTTCATTTAAAAGACCTTGCACAAGAGGGGATAATAGTTATTGCAACAGGCCCACTTACAACAGATGCGTTAAGCAAAGAGATATTAGACATTACAGGAGAAGACAAACTTCACTTTTATGATGCAGCAGCACCTATTATAGAAAAAGAAAGTATAGATATGAACATAGGATTTCTAGGAGACAGATATGGAAAAGGAGATGCTTGCTATATAAATCTTCCTATGAATAAAGAAGAATACGAAGATTTTTGGAAAGAACTCGTGTCAGCAGAAGTAGTAGAACTCCATGAATTTGAGAAAAAAGAAATATTTGAGGGATGTATGCCAGTTGAAGTAATGGCAAAAAGAGGAATAGATACATTAAGATTTGGACCACTGAAGCCAGTAGGGTTTACAGATCCAAGGACAGATAAAAGACCTTATGCAATAGTTCAATTAAGGCAGGATAATGAAGAAGGGACTTTATATAATATGGTAGGGTTCCAGACGAATTTAAAATTTGGAGAACAAAAGAGAGTATTTAGCAGAATTCCAGGACTTCAAAATGCAGAATTTATAAAATATGGTGTGATGCATAGAAACACATATATAAATTCGCCAATGCTTTTAGATAATACATATAATCTAAAGAAGGAAAGTAGTATATATTTTGCAGGACAGATAACAGGAGTAGAAGGATATGTAGAATCAATAGCGTCAGGTATGGTAGTTCGGTTTAAATATAGTAGCCAAGATACAAAATGGAGAAAAAATAAGTTTCCCAAAAGAGACTATGATAGGAGCACTAAGTGACTATATCAGTACAGAAAATAGTAATTTTCAGCCTATGAATGCAAACTTTGGAATACTTCCAAGCTTAGGAGATAAAATAAAAGACAAAAAGACAAGATATGAAACGCTTGCAAATAGGGCTTTGCGCAAACTTAACATAAAATAAATATTGACAAACGTTGATATTTGTAGTAAAATTAAGATGTATGATATAAAAAGGAAAATTTTAACTAAAAATAAATTTTAGGAGGGTTAAAATATATGGCAGGGAAGAAAAAGTATATAGATATAGTAAATAGTGATTGGACTAATGGAATTAATGCAAGAGATTTATTTGTAAGATTGAATGCCATGGTATCAGGTGAGATACAAATCAGAATAGGTGAAATAGGAAAAGCAATAGAAGAAATTGACAAGGAAATCTCAAAAATGGCAAGAAAGGCTAGAAGAAGCCAAAGGGCGGGAGCAAGTAAAGAGGAATTAAAAGCAAGTGAGCAAGAAAGAGATAATTTAACAGATATGCAAATACAACTTGAAGATGAAAGAGATATGCTTGAACTTTTTCCAAAAGTAAAGTCAGTTATAGATGCAATTGATGCAGTTGGAAATGATATGATGGCAAAATCTGCTAGTCAAAGTATACAAATAGAAGAAGCGGAAAGAGAATTAGAAGCAATAGAAGAACAAGAAAGAGAAGCAAAAGCTAAATTAGATAGAGCAAAAGAAATAGATGCAGAAATAAAAGAAAAGAAAAAAGAAATTGCAGCTCTAAATGGTAAAAGACCTAAAGTTATGGCTGCAATTCAAGAAGAAATAGATGAATTAGGCGAAGAAAAAGACGGACTTATAAGTAAAGAGGAGTATTCTAAAATTAAGACTGCATTAATAGCAAAAAGAAGTGATGTAGGAAAGCTAAAAGCAGAAAAAGCAAAAACAGAAAAAGTTCTAGAATTATGTAGAAATGCATGGGATAGAATACTTAAAGGATATGAATGGGAAGATATAGCAGAACTTTCTGATGCAGAGTTAAGTAGTATGATTGGAGTTAAAGTTGAAAGAGAAAATGAAGACAAAGATAAAGGCGATGAAGGAAGAGGGGGAAGACAAGGTGGATTTGGCGGTGGACCAATAGGGCCAATACCTCCAGCGCCTCCAGCACCAGAAGCTGAGCAAGAACCAGAAGAAGCGGAAGAAACAGGAGATGAAGAGAAAAAGGGATGGTTTACAAAAAAAATAGAAGAATGGAAAGCTAATAGAGAAGCAAGAAAGGAAGCAAAGGAGGCATTTATAGAAGAATTCCGTTTAACAAAAGGAAGAAAACCAAATTGGTGGGAAAGATTTAAGGCAAAACATCCAAAGATATTTAAAGAAAAAAATAAACTAAAAACAGCAGCAGAAATAATAGAAGCTACAAAGGCAGCAAGGGAAAGAACACCAGAAGAGATAGAAGCTGCAAAAAGATTGATTGAGAGAAGTAGTGAAGGCAGAATTAAAGTAGGACAGAGAATAGAAGAATTAAAAGATGAAGAGTATGAAAGACAAGCAGAACAAGCAAAAGCAGTGTTAAGAACAATGACAGCTGAGCAAATAAACAGAGTTAGAGCAGACTATGCAGGAATTGTAAGTAGAGCTGATATAGAGGAAATTTATGAAAAAGCTGTAAGAGCAGAAATAGAGGAAGCTCAAAAAGCGGCAAAACCAGTTGAAACTGCTGATAAGCAAGAGGGAAATGAAACGCCAAATGATCAAAAAGAAAATGCAACATCTGCAAGAAAAGCACATAGATCTTTTGCTAAAAGTTTAAGAGGAGCCTCAAGAGAACCTGCACAATCTACTTCAAAGGAAAAATCAGGAATATCACAAACACAAGGAAAGTCATCACCTTCAGCACCAAGTGGAGCAGCAACAGGACATGGTGAAAGATAATATTTAAGAAATTAATAGATATATTGACAAAAGTGAGTATTTGCAGTAGAATACAAATAATATTATATAAAAGAGAGATTTTAACTAAGAATAAATCTTAGGAAGGGTAAAATTATATGGAAGAGGAAAAAAGAGATTTTAGAGAAGTTGCAGAAGATACTTGGACAAGAGGGATGAGCCTAGAAGATTTATATAAAAGCTTAAGTATATCGACAGATGATCAAATGCAATTCAGAATAGAAGAGATACGTGGAGCTATAAAAGATGTTCAGCGTAAAGGAAATAAGAGACAATCAAATTCTATGATTGAAACACAACTTAACAATGAGTTAAAGTTGCTTGAGCTTTTTCCAGAAGTAAAAGCAACTATGGATACAATTGCTAGGATTAAAGCAGATTTAGAAGCAAAATATGCTAAGCAAAGTGCACAAGTTGTAAGTAGTAAGGAAATGCTTTCAAGACTAGAAGAACAAGAAAAAGAACAAAAGGCGATGAGAGATAGAGCAAAACAAATAGATGAAGATATAGCTAAAATGGAAGCAGAAATGGAAGGGCTTAGTCCTGAAGACGCAGAAGGATACATAGGACAGATAGAAGCTATGCAAGAAGAAAAAGCAAAACTTTGCTCTCAAGAAGATTATATAAAAACTAAAACATCTGTAATAAATTTAAGACAAAAAATAGGAGTGTTAGAAACAGATAATAAAAAAACACAAGAAAAGCTATTAAAATGTGAAGATCCTTGGAATAAATTAGTTTCAGGTCGTCACTGGAAGGAGATAGCGGATCTTTCTGAGGTAGATATAAGTGCAATGATAGGAGTAAATGCAAGTAAAAGCAAAGAAGATAAGCCAAAGGATAAGACACCAAAAGATAAAGATAAAAAGGTAGAAGATAAAGAGGAAAAGAAGGAAGAAAAGAAAAACAAGAATAGAGGAAAAGATAATATATATGGCAGTGGAGGCATTGGATTTAGCGGAGGAACAGTAGCACCAGAGCTTAAGTTGGAAGATGAGACAGAAGAAGTTCATGAAGAATTAAGTGAAGAAGAACAAGAAATTAATGAAGAAGAAAGTACAGTCAGTACTTCTAAAAAACCTTCAATTTTTCAGAGATTAAAACTTAAGGCAATGGCTTTACTAGAACGTGCTAAAAATTCAAAAATTTTGAGCAAATTCATGTCTAAACAAAAAGAAAGCAAAGATGTAAAAGATACTGCAGACCTTGGAAATAAACAAGAATCTAAAGATTCTTGGACACAAAGAGCAAAAACTGGTAATGCTATAACATATATGTCAAGAAGAGATAATCTTATGAATTCAATAAAAGTAGATGTATCTAAAAATGCAAGAGGCAATTCTAGTAATCAAAGTGCACAATCAGCAGAAAAGTCAGCACCTTCTGCACCAGCGGTAGCACATTCAACGCCAAGCGGAGCAGCAACAGGACATGGTGAAAGATAATAGAAATTTCAAAAAACATAAAAAACTTACGGAAATAGCTATATATATGTTGACAAACATAAAATAGTATGATAAAATTAGTGAACACGTATTGAGGTTGATACGTGTTCACATCGTTATTTAAACCTAAAAATTAATGAATGACAAATAAACATAAAAAGAATTACGGAGGTGTATTTTAATGGCTGCAAAAGGTCCAAGAGAAAATATTACTTTAGAGTGTACAGAATGTAAAAGAAGAAATTACATGACATCTAAAAACAAAAGAAATAATACAGATAGACTAGAAATAGTAAAGTACTGTAAATATTGCAAAAAGCGTACATCACATAAAGAAACAAAATAACTTTTATTTAATGGAGGTGCTATAAGTAGAAATGGGAAAAACAGAAAAAAATGAAAAAAAACAAAAGCATTTTTGGAAAGATTTTAGGGCAGAATTAAAAAAAGTTATTTGGCCAACAAGAAGTCAAGTTATAAATAATACAATAATTGTAATAGTAATTGTATTGATAGTAACTGCTATTGTATTCGTATTAGATTTTGCTTTTGAAGCTTTAAATACCTACGGAATAAACAAGCTAAAAGAAACAGTACAAAATTCAGTAGTAACTGAAAACAAAGATGATAACGCTGATGGAGAAAACAAAGATAATGATGCGGAAAATAATAGTGAGAACAATGAAGAAGATAATAACCAAGAAGATACAGACGGAAATCAAGAAAATAACAATGCAGAAGGCGAAAATGTAAATGATACTTCAAATGTAACAAATACAGCAGAATAATTTTGTAAGGAGGTTTAGGTATCGTGGCTCATCAAAAAGAAGATTCTGTCGCAAGATGGTATGTTATACATACTTATTCTGGATATGAAAATAAAGTAAAAACAGATTTAGAGAAGATGGTTAAAAATAGAGAACTTGAAGATTTTTTCTTTGACATTGTAGTTCCAATGGAAGAACAAATAGAAATAAAAGATGGAAAAAGAAAAGCAAATTTAAAAAAAGTTTTCCCTGGATATGTTTTAATAAAAATGATAGTAACTGATGAAACTTGGTACATTGTTAGAAACACAAGAGGAGTTACAGGATTTGTTGGTTCTGGAACTAATCCTATACCACTTACAGAAGAAGAAATTAGAAATATGGGATTTGAGGAAATGCCAATAAAAATAGACTATGAAGTGAATGAGTCTGTGAAAGTTATAAACGGACCATTAGAAGGCTTTATTGGAGTAGTACAAGAAATAAACAGAGAAAAAGGAAAAGTAAAAGTTTTAGTTTCAATGTTTGGTAGAGAAACACCAGCAGAACTAGAATTTGCACAAGTTCAAAAAATCTAAAAATAGAATTCAAATAGAAATTTAAGTAAAATCAATCAAAAACGAGTAATACAAGGAAAACAAGTGAAAAATCTTGAGACTAACCTTGTGGTTGTCGAAAGGTTTTGAGCGAAGTTTGACGCAGTAGTACGAAGTTTTTCATTGATTTTTGGATAGAGAAAGGGAGGTGCAAGAAATGGCACAAAAAGAAGTAGCTACAGTAATTAAATTACAAATAGAGGCTGGAAAAGCAACACCAGCTCCACCAGTAGGACCAGCACTTGGTTCAAGTGGAGTTAACATCATGCAATTCGTTAAAGAATTCAATGATAGAACAGCTAACCAACCAGGAATGATAATACCAGTAGTTATTACAGTATATGCTGATAAATCTTTTGAATTTATAACAAAAGTTCCACCAGTAGCTGTATTAATTAAAAAAGCTATAAAAATAGAAAAAGGTTCTGGTAAACCTAACAAAGAAAAAGTAGCAAAAATAACTAAAGACCAGGTAAAACAAATTGCTGAACAAAAAATGGAAGATTTAAATGCAGCATCACTTGAAACAGCAATGAGTATGGTGGCTGGAACTGCGCGCAGTATGGGTGTAGTAGTTGAAGAATAATTGCCATTTGGCGTTGTTGTTCATCGAAAGAAAATCCACAATGTACATCAGTACATTTCTGGTATTTCTTTCTCGAACGCCTAGCCAAATAACAATCCTTCTTCAACCATAAACAAGCATAAATAAAAAATTAAAAATTGGGAGAAATCGAAAAGATTTCGTTAAAACCAAGGGAGGTAAAAATGAAAAGAGGAAAAAGATATCAAGAAGCTGCAAAGCTTATTGAAAAAGGAAAATTATACGAAGCAAAAGAAGCTTTAGATATAATAGAAAAATTCCCAAAAACAAAATTTGATGAAACAGTTGAACTACATGTAAAACTAGGTGTAGATTCAAAACATGCTGACCAACAAGTAAGAGGTACAGTAGTACTTCCAAATGGTACAGGTAAAACATTAAGAGTATTAGTATTTGCTAAAGGACCAAAAGCTGACGAAGCAAAAGCAGCTGGAGCAGATTTTGTTGGAGCAGAAGAGCTAATACCAAAAATTGAAAAAGAAAACTGGTTTGAATATGACGTTATAGTTGCAACACCAGATATGATGGGTGTTGTTGGTAGACTTGGTAAAGTATTAGGTCCAAAAGGATTAATGCCAAACCCTAAATCAGGAACAGTTACAATGGACGTTGCTAAAGCGATTGCTGATATTAAATCAGGAAAAGTTGAATATAGATTAGATAAAACTAATATAATCCACTTAGGCTTTGGAAAAGTATCATTTGGAGCTGATAAATTACTTGAAAACTATAACACAGTTATGGATGCTATAATCAAGGCAAAACCAGTAGCAGCAAAAGGTCAATATGTTAGAAGCGTAAGTGTAACAACAACAATGGGACCTGGAGTATTCATAGACCAAAAGTAATTCTTAAAAAAAGTATAAGTTAATAGATATCCTAAGACAGTAGGCAGAAAGCTAAGTCCTACCGAGGAAAGAAGAAAAGAGATGTCAAAAGTCTTAAATCTTACCCTCGAAATCTTAGGGCAAAGATTTAAGACTTTAATATTTATATAGTCAAATAGAATTTATGCAAAATTAATGCCTGAAATAGAATTGTTATTTGGCTAGATAACAAATAAATTTATAAACAAATAAGAATTAGTATAGTGCTAGGTACATGAAGGAGATATTCCATGATGAGTACTTGTGTACGTTGAATGGAAATTGACTGAGTAGCAACAACGCAATATGCTGATTATGATTTGTTTAGAGGAGGTGAAAGAATGGCAAATAAAAGCATAATCGCAAAGAAAGAGGAAGAAGTAAATGCACTTGCAGAAAAAATGAAAGACGCAAAAATAATCCTATTTACAGATTACAGAGGAATAAACGTTGATGATGTAACAAAATTAAGAAGTACTTTAAGAAAATCAAATACAGAATATAAAATAGTAAAGAACAACATTTCAAGAAGAGCACTAGAAAAATGTGAAATTCAGGGATTAGAAGCAGCAGTAGAAGGACCAACAGCTGTAATAATAGGACAAGAAGATTACTTAGAACCTGCAAAAGCAATTTATGAATATACAAAAGAACACGACTTTTACAAAATTAAAGGTGGTGTTATAGAAGGAAAAGTTATGACAGCAGAGGAAATAATAACACTTGCAAAACTTCCATCAAGAGAAACACTTATTGGAATGCTTGCTGGTGGATTACTTGGCACTATATCAAAATTTGCAGTTGCAATTGATCAAGTTAGATTACAAAAAGAAAGCGTAGCCAATGCGTAATGCGAATAATAATTATTAAAAATTAAAATTAAATTAAGGTCGAACAAGAAGCAGTATAGCACTAGGCATTCAAGGTAAATTACCGCAGATAAGGCTCGTGCCTACCTAAGGATAATTTATCCGCAGAATAACGACGTGATATGCGGGTTATTGTTCGAGCTAAAGGAAAAGGAGAGAAATAAAATGGCAAAAATAGAAGAATTGTTAGAGACAATCGATAGCCTAACAGTAGTAGAGTTATCAGAATTAGTAAAAGGAATTGAAGAGAAATATGGAGTATCTGCAGTAGCAGCTGCTGCACCAGCAGCTGGAGGAGCTGCAGGAGCAGCTGGAGCTGAAGAAAAATCATCATTTAACGTAGTATTAAGTGATGCAGGATCAAACAAAATCCAAGTAATCAAAGTTGTTAGAGATGCAACAGGATTAGGATTAAAAGAAGCTAAAGAATTAGTTGACGGAGCTCCAAAAACAGTTAAAGAAAATGTAAGCAAAGATGAAGCTGAAGAATTAAAAGCAAAATTCTCAGAAGCAGGAGCAGTTGTAGAATTACAATAATGAATTTAAATGTTGCAAAACACAGCTTTAAATAATAATAGCTGTGTTTAAGGACTATAAGCAAATTAAATTTTGCTTATAGTCTTTTCTTTTTGTGAAAAGTATAGTAAAATATAGATATCTTAAAATTAGTCATAATATTTTCTAGAGGAAGCACCTTAGAAAGGATGATAAAAATGGATATATTAATTAGAAATTGCAATTTAATATCAATGGCAGGGAATAGACCTAAATATGAAGAAAACATAGATATTTACATAGAAGATGACAAAATTGCTGAAATAGGAGAATATATAACTCCAAGACCAGGAGCATATATAATAGATGCAGAAGGAAAAATCTGTATGCCAGGACTTATAAACACACATGCACATTTAAGTATGAGTATATTTAGAGAAACATTAGATGGATATACTTTGCAAAATTGGCTTACAAAGAAGATTTGGCCAATGGAGGACAAGCTTACGCCAGACGATATATATGCAGCTTCTATATTATCATGCCTTGAAATGGTAACAACAGGAACAACTACAGCAAATGATCAATATTTTATGACAGAAAGCACAATAGAAGCAGCACTCAAAGTAGGCACAAGGCTTCAACTAACAAGGACAGTAAATGATATAGGAAATATGCAGGAAGAAAGGATAGAAGAACTAGAAGAACTAATACAAAGATATAACAACAGATATGATTTAATAACATTAAATATAGGAATACATGGGCTTTACACGACAGGAAGAGAGACAGTGGAAAAGTTAGTTAACTATGCAAAAGAAAACAATTTGCCAATACATATGCATTTTTGTGAAAACCAAAAAGAAGTGGAAGATATAAAAAAGGATTATTCTGTATCGAGCCCAGTGGATGTAATAGAAGATATTTTTGAAGATACACATATAATACTTGCACATGCAGTAAAACTAACAGATAATGAGATAAAAAGACTTAAGTGTATGCCAGTACATATCTCACATTGCCCAATAAGCAATTTGAGATTAGGCTGTGGAGTAGCAAAAATACAAGAAATGATAGATAATGGAATAAACGTATCTCTTGGAACAGATGGACAAGGTAGTGGATCTAATTTAGACATGTTTGAAGTTATGAAGTTTACTGCTCTTTTACAAAAAGGAGTATTTGAAAATGTAAAAAATATGGATAGTTACGAGGTTCTGAAAATGGCTACAATAAACGGAGCAAAAGCATTAGGATTAGAGGATGAAATAGGTAGTATTGAGGTGCGGAAAGAAAGCAGATATTATATTGTTAGACTTAAACACAGAGATTACAAATCCTACACGGAACAATTTTTGCCGATATTGTATATAATACTAAAGGAAGCAATGTATCTCATACTATCATAAATGGAAGATTAGTAATGGAAGATAGACAAATAGAGGATATTAACAAATACAAAGTATTTAACAGATGCCAGGAAATCATAGAGAGAATAGGCGAGGAGCTTTAAAATTACATCATAAATTACAAAAAAGTTACATATTCATTGCAAAAATTTGACAAAATCTAAAAAAAAGTGTATAATTAAATTTATGTGATGAGAAGTAGGAGATGATTTATGAAAAAAAGTATAGTAATATCCTTATTGACAGTTGCAACACTTTGTTGCACAGCATTATGTAGTTTTGCATCAACAGGAGTAGTTACCACAGATACTTTAAAACTAAGAAAAGAGGCTTCAACAGAATCTACAGTTATTGCACTTTTATCAGTAAATGATAAAGTAGAAATAATAGGGGAAGAATATGGTTGGTATAAAGTAAAATCAAAAGGTTATACAGGTTATGTTGCATCACAATATATCAGTGTATTAACAACCAACAATACAAATACCAACACAAATAATGAAGATGCAAGTAAGGATAACGAAAATCAAAACACAGAATCAAATACTAATAACGAAAATCAAACAAACAATGAAAATAATGATGTAGCAGATAATGTACAAAAAGAAACAGTAAAAGTACTTGCTACAAATGAAAAGATATATATAACACCAGTTATTAATTCTTTAGTTATCGATGAACTTAAAGAAGAAAAGCAAATAGAAGTGGTAAGTGAAATTAATGGTTGGTCATATATCAAATTTGGAACAACAACAGGATGGGTAAGAACTGAGAAAATACAAAGCAAAGAAATAGACAATAACAATAAACAACCTGAAAGTAATAATAATTCATCACAAAAAGTAGTATATATTTCAGGAACATCAGTTAACTTTAGAAAAGCACCAAATACATCAGCAGAGATAATTGCAGAACTTACAAGAAACGCAAAATTAAATGTAATAGAAAAAGGTGATGGATGGTATGAAGTTGAGTATAATGGACAAAGAGGATTTGTTTCAACAACATTTATATCAGAAACACCAATAGAAGTTACATCAAGAAGTGCGGCACCAAGAACAACAAAAAAGGAAAGTAAAGAAACAACAAAAGCTCCGACAGAAGAAACAGAAGTAGTTACATCAGAAAACGTCACAGGAGCAGATATTGTGTCGTATGCAAGAAATTATCTAGGATACAAATATACATCAGGAGGAGCAACTCCATCAAGAGGATTTGACTGTTCAGGATTTACAACATATGTATATAAGCATTTTGGAATATCACTTTCAAGAACATCAAGTGGACAGAACTCAAATGGTATGTCAGTTAGTAAATCTGAAATGAAAGCTGGAGACATTATATGTTTCTCAGGTTCTAGTGGAAGTAAAAGAATAAGCCACGTAGGAATATATATTGGTGGTGGAAAATTCATTCACGCAGCAAATTCTAGACAGGGTGTAATAATATCAAATGTTTCAGGTGATGGATATTATTTTGTATCTGCAAGAAGAATTATAAAATAACAGGAAAAGGAAGAAATTTATGAGACCGTTAATATTTATGACGGTTGGATATATAATAGGTTTTATATGGGGGCTATATTTTAATATTAATATAGTACCCATTATTTTTTTACTTATTTTTATACTGTATGTATTTAGGAAAAAAATAGTTAAATTAGGAAAATATAAAACAAGTCTTGCATTAATGATAATATTTATGATTATTTCAAATATTCAAACTTTATATTTAGAAAATAAATTTAGTACATTATATCAAGATAATCAAGAAATAGAGATTATAGGTGTAATTACTAAAGAGGGGCAAGAAAAAGAATATAGAATAGAATATGAAATAAAAGTAGAAAGTATAAATGGAGATGAGAAGTATAAAAATACAAAGCTAATTTTATATGTAAAAAATAAAGAAAAAATAGAATATGGCAAAAAAGTAAAATTAATTCGGTGAATATCAAAGACCTCCCAAAAATACAAATTATAAAGGATTTAATTATGAAAATTATTTAAAAACAAAGTATATTTATGGGACAGTGAAGGTAAATAGTAAAATTAAAGTATCAGAAAAAATATATATAAATCCTATATTTATTTTAGCAAATAATTTTAGAGTAAATATACAAAAAAATTTAGAAGAAATATTAGGGGAAGAGGCAGGTATTATAAGTCGGAATATTACTTCGGAGATACAAGTAAAATAGAGGAAGAAACATTAGAGGAATTTAGGACAAGTAGTATGTATCATATTTTAGCTGTATCAGGCACACATGTTCGGAATAGTACTAATGGGGATAACATATAGTCTAAATAAATTAAATGTCTCAAAACGCAAAATAAACGCTATAAGCCTGATATTTCTAGTGATAATTGTACTTATTACAGGATTTTCTGCATCAGTTATAAGAGCATGCGTAATGGCAAGTATACAAATTTTTGCACGGATTCTTTTATAGAAAAAGTGATATTCTAAATAATCTTTGTCTAGCACTACTTATAACAATAATTTATAATCCATATAATTTAATTAGCATGTCAGTACTTTTATCTTATGGAGGAGTATTACGGAATAATCTACTTCATGGAAATAATAAATAAAGGGCTAAATAAGTTAATAAAAAAAGATAATAAATTAGCAAAATATATAAAAAGCATAATTTCAGTTAGTTTATCAGTGCAAATGGTTATAATACCAATAATGATTTATAATTATAAAACATTATCACTTACATTTTTTATAGCAAATGTTTTAACAAGTTTTTTAATTACAATAATAATTATATTTGGATTTTTAATTATTATTTTATTTCCAATAATTAAATACATAAAAATATTTGGAATAATTTATAAAATATTAATAAAAATATTTTTGGAAATTATAAAAATTACATCAAAAATTCCTTTATCAAAAATATATATTAAAACACCATTTTTTTATCAAATAATTATCTATTATTTTTTAATATTTTTAATTCGGATATTTAATCAAAAAAAATGAAATACAAAAAATAAAAAAATATAAAAGACAAATTGTTTGCCTTTTTGTAATAATAGCATTAATTTCAAATTTAATAGATATAATTCCTAAAAATAATTTGCAAATATATTTTATAGATGTAGGGCAAGGAGATAGTTGTCTAATTGTCACACCACGAAACAAGACTATATTAATAGATGGCGGAGGGAGTGAGAACTACGATGTTCGGAAAGAATACACTCTTGCCATATTTACTAAGTAGAAGAATAAATAAACTTGACTATATAATTTGTAGTCATTTTGACACGGACCACGCCCGGACGGACTGCTAAAAATTATGGAAGAAATAAAAGTAAAAAATATTGCGGTTTGTCACCAAGGCAAAAACTCGGAGAATTATCAAAAATATAAAAAAATAATAAAAGAAAAAAATATAAAAGATATCGTAGTAAAAAAAGGAGATGAAATATTAATAGAAAATAATTTAAAAATAAAAATATTATGGCCAAAAGAAAAACAAATATCAGAAAATATTTTAAATAATAATTCAATTGTATTAAAAATAAATTATAAAAATAATTTTTCAATGATTTTTACAGGAGACATAGAAAAAATTGCAGAAAAAGAAATAATAAATGAATATAAAAATTCTAATTTATTAAAATCGGATATTTTGAAAGTAGGGCATCATGGTTCAAAAACATCAACTACTCAAGAATTTCTAGAAAAAATATCTCCTAAAATCGCATTAATCGGAGTACGGCAAAAATAACACATTTGGACATCCAAATGAAGAAGTAATAGATAGACTTCAAAGACTACGGAAGTAAAATTTACAGAACAGACCAAGATGGAGAAATAAATATAACTGTTAAATCAAATGGAAAAATGAAAATAAAAAAATATATACAAAAAGAATAACGCGACTAAAAATAGTTGCATTATTGCAGAAAGGATGATATAATATATGAGTAGAATAGAAAAAGATATAGAAAGGTTAAAATCAAAGCCGAAAGATTTTACATATGAAGAATTAAAGAGAATATTAAATCATTTTGGATTTATTAAAGATAATAAAGGAAAGACATCTGGTTCAAGAGTTGTTTTCATAAATAAGTATACTAATGAAAAGATAGATCTTCATAAACCACATAATGGTAATAATTTTAAACCGTATCAAATAAAAGATGTGTTAGAAAAATTATTTAGTTAAGGAGGAAAACATAATGAGCAATATTATGAAATATAAAGGATACTGGGCAAAAATTGAATATAGTGAAGAAGACGAATGTTTTTGTGGTAAAGTAGAAGGTTTAAAAAGAAATCTTATTTCATTTGAAGGTATAAGTGTCGAAGAATTAAAAAAAGACTTTAAAGACGGAATAGATTCTTATTTAAGTTCATGTAAAGCAAATGGTGATGAACCAGAAAAACCATGTAAAGGCTCATTAAATGTTAGATTAGGTGTAGAACTTCATTGCAAAGCAAAGATGAAATCAATAGAAGAAAATATCTCAATTAATGAATTAATAAAAGAAGCCTTAATTGTTTATCTAAAAACTAATTAAAGCCTAAATATAGTAGAGTGTTTTACTCATTAAAATAGTTGCTTAAGCCAAGAAAAATACCATAAGCAATTTTATTTTGATACTCATCTTGAACTAAAAGAGAAGCCTCTTCTGGATTGGACAAAAAACCGCACTCTACAATAGTAAGTGGAATTTCAACATTATCAACAATATATATATTATCAATAGACTTTGCTATTCTTTTATTATATCTATTTATAGTGCTACCTAGAGAAGACTGTATCATTTCTGCAAGTAATTTTCCGCTTTTCAGATTTAGAATTATAAAAAGTTTGCCAACCATCATATTGTGATTGTGGGATTTTATTTAAATGAATAGACACAAAAACATCTGCCTCAGAACTATTACCAATCTTTACCCTATTTTTTATATCAGAAACCTTTTTTTGAGCCAAAGTCTTACTATCTAATTCATGAATAGAATTTTCGTCAGAACGAGTAAGAATAACAGAGGCATTTGCAGATTCAAGTAAATTTTGAAGTTTTAAAGCGATTTTCAAATTTATATCAGCCTCAGTTATATTATTATAACCGAACAGCACCGGCCATCCTCTCCGCCATGACCAGCATCAACAATAATAACCTTTTCAGTAACAGGAAGGCTAGAAACTTGAGTAATATCATAACTCCTATTTTTAAAATTATCTTTAGAAGCTATAAAATAAGTAGAAAAGGAAAGACACAAGAAAAATAAAATAAAAAATACACGCTTTTTCTTTAAAAAATACATAGAAGCATCCCTCCTATTAAGAATATATGAGGGATAAGAATAAAATAGAATTACAATTCATAATAAATAACTACCAAGTTAGCAGGACAAACAATATTTGAAATTATGAATTGTAATTCTTTTACTATAATACTAATCTAACAATCATGCGGATGCCTTCTATTAATCGCATACGCACTACCGAGGTGTAACTTTTGCCAAATGTTTTACTTGAGCTCCAAC
>JAAVZQ010000056.1 GCA_022791735.1 Clostridia bacterium | reverse complement strand
TGGAAGTTATGATGAAGCAAAAGGAGTAAACACACCAAAAGTAGAAGGAACAGGATTAATTCCAGTATATCATAATGGAAGCACATGGGTGGACTTAACTGAAAATAGTACAGAAGAAGAATGGAATAATTGGTATAGCTATGATACAACAAATAAAAAATGGGCAAATGCAAGAACAGCAGATGGAAGCATGTGGGTATGGATACCAAGATATGAGTATAAAATAAACAGTAGTGCAAAAACAATAGATGTAAACTTCATAGAAGGAACAAGTACAGCTACAACAGCAGGATACACATTGCACCCAGCATTTGGAACAGATATAAATAACGGAGGATGGAGTAGTGATATAGCAGGATTTTGGGTAGCAAAGTATCCAGCAGGATGGCAAAATGGAACAAATGGAGAGGAAAGTATAGGAACACCAGAGAGAACAAGTAAAACATATCAAACAACATCAGTAAATAGTACTTATGATGGAAATATAAGTACAGGAAAGCAAATGAGTTATCCAGTATTTAAAGCAAATACTTATGCATATAACTATATAACAGTAGGAGATATGTATACATTATCACAGGATATAAAAAATGCAAGTAGATATGGATTAAAAAATGTAGATAGCCATTTACAAAAAAATAGTGAATGGGGAGCAGTAGCATATTTAGCGCATAGTAAATATGGAGTAAATGGAGTAGATAGTGTAGCACAAAACACAACAAACAAAGGTAATACCCCAACAGGAGTATATGCAGTAACAAGCACAGAGAGTGTAACAAATACAAGTACAACGCAAAATATCACAGGAGTATACGATATGAGTGGATGCGTATGGGAGTATACAGCAAGCTTCTTCCAAGGAGGAACAACAACATATACCACAGGAATGCCAACAGGAAGTAGTAGCAAGTATGTAACATTGTATACAGCAAATAATAAAAAAGGAGATGCAACAACAGAAACATCTGGTTGGAACGGAGACTACGCTAACTTCGTGACTTCGAGCCACCCAGTGTTCTTACGTGGCTACAATTACAGTGCAGATAGCTATGCCGGGCTCTTCGCGTTCAATCACATCAGTGGTCATTACAACTACGTCAACGGGTTCCGCGCCGTGCTCGTGCCTTAGCACTTTGGACTGCGACTTTGCTGGACTAAGTTAGAAAGGGGCAAGAGGTTTTAGCAGCAAAGTTGACATAATATAGAGATTTAAGATAACAATTATATAAATAAAATGAACCCAAAAGGTTAGACAAAAGTTTGACCAATAGGGTTCATTTTATTGCAAGAACAACAAGCTTCCCGTGTATCCAACCACAATCTTTGATTGTGTGGTGGGAAAGGTTCTTATTGTTACAATAAAAAAATTTCCTCATAAATATATATTTTTTATAAAAAATATGATAAAATAAAAAACAAAAATCAAGTTGGAGGTAAAAGAGTTGGCAAGATTAGTTTTAATAGATGGAAATAGCATTTTAAATAGAGCATTTTATGGAATAATGGGGACAAACATGCTACAAACAGAAGATGGGACATATACAAATGCGGTATATGGATTTCTAGCAATAATGTTTAAAATATTAGATAGTTTAAATCCAGAATACATGGCAGTAGCATTTGACATGAGAGCACCTACATTTAGGCATAAAATGTATAGTGAATATAAAGGTACAAGAAAAGGTATGCCAGACGAGCTTGCAGCACAAATGCCAATGATAAAAGAAGTATTAAATGCGATGAATATTAGAATAATAGAAAAGGAAGGATATGAAGCAGATGATATTCTTGGAACTCTTGCAAAAAAAGCAGGAAGAAGAGGTATAGATGTAACTATTCTTTCAGGAGATAGAGATACTTTCCAACTTGCAACAGATAAAATAACAATAAGAATTCCGAGAACAAAAGCAGGAAAAACAGAAGAAGACGATTATGACAAAGAGAAAATAATAGAGCAATATGGAGTAGAGCCAAAAGCATTGATAGAAGTAAAGGGACTTATGGGAGATAAGTCAGATAATATTCCGGGAGTTACTGGTATTGGGGAGAAAACAGCCCTAGGTATGATAAAAAAGTATAAGACAATAGAAAAGCTATATGAAGATATAGAAGCACGGAAAAGCTGAAGAAATAAAGGGAAAGCTAAGAGAAAAACTAATAGCAGGAAAAGAAGATGCACTTCTTTCAAAAGAACTTCGGAACAATAAATACAAAAAGTCCAATAGAAGTAGAGATAGAAGAATTAAAAAGGAATGAATGGGACAAAGAAAAGGTTTTTGATATATTTACAAAACTAAGATTTAACAAATATATAGACAGATTTTCGCTAAGAAATGAAGCAAAAGAAATAAATCCACTTGAGGAAATTGAGATAATATCAGTTATAAAACCAGATGAAATTAAGAAATTAATAAAAGATATTGAAAGAGAGAAAAAGATAACATATTACCTAAATACAAAAGAGAATGAAGACACAGAAAAAATCATTAAAAAAGATATAACAAGTATAAGTATAATAATAAATAACAAGGTATACTATGTTACAAATTTAGATAATATAAAAGAGTTTAAAACGATATTTGAAAATGAAAAGATACAAAAAATAGGGTATAAATTAAAGCAAGATTATATATTACTAAAAGAGATGGAAATAGACTTAAAAAATTTTGCGTATGACATAGAAATTGCGGGATATATCATAGATTCTATCAAAAATAAATATGATATAGAAACACTAAGTTTAAGATATTTAAATATAGAATTATCAAGATATATCAAGAATGAAGAAGAACCAAACCAAATGAGCTTATTTAATATGATAGAAGAAGACACGGAAAAAGATAAAAATAAGGCTTGTATATATGCGTATGCAATAGATAAGATATATGCAGTTACTAAAAAGCTTATGGAAGAACAAGAGGCAGAAGAATTATTTAAAAAGATAGAAATGCCATCAGCAGAAGTACTTGCAAAAATGCAATATACAGGAATTTGGATAGACAAAGACGAGCTTTTAGAATATGGTAGAAAAATAAAACTAGAAATAGATGAAAGAACTGAAAAAATATATAGACTATGTGGCCAAGAGTTTAATATAAATTCTACAAAACAGTTGGGCAAGGTCTTATTCGAAGACTTAAAACTTCCAGTTCAAAAAAAGAAAAAGAGTGGATATTCAACAGATGTAGAAGTGCTAGAAAAACTAAGAGGAGAGCATCCAGTTATTGATGAAATATTAAATTATAGACAACTTGTAAAACTAAATTCAACTTATGTAGAAGGAATGCTACCATTTATAAATGAAAAAACAGGAAGAATACATTCATACTTCCACCAAACAGTTACGGCAACAGGAAGAATAAGTAGTGCAGAACCAAATTTGCAGAACATTCCAACTAGATTTGAACTTGGAAGACAGCTTAGAAAAGTATTTAAGCCAAAAGAAGGATGTGTCTTTGTTGATGCAGACTATTCACAAATAGAGCTTCGAGTATTTGCTCATATTTCAGGAGACAAAAACATGATAAAAGCTTTCAAAGATGGAGTAGACATACATAGAGAAGTTGCATCAAAAGTATTTGGAAAGGCACTTGATGAAATAACAAGTGAAGAAAGAACAAAAGCAAAAGCTGTAAATTTTGGTATAGTATATGGTATAAGCGATTTTGGGCTTGGTGAACAGCTTGGAATTAATAGAAAAGAAGCAAAAGGTTATATAGATGAATATTTAGATAAATATAAACGGTATAAAAGAATATATGGAAAAAATAGATGAGGAAGCAAAAGAAAAAGGATATGTTACAACTGAATTTGGCAGAAGAAGAAATATCCCAGAGCTAAAATCGCAAAATTATATGGTTAGGCAATTTGGTAGTAGAGCAGCATTAAATATGCCAATTCAAGGAACAGCGGCAGATATTATGAAAATAGCCATGATAGATGTAAATAAAAAAATAGAAGAAAAGGGATTAAAAACAAGATTAGTTCTGCAAATACATGATGAACTTTTACTTGAAGTCCCAAAGGAAGAAATAGAAGCAGCAATAGAACTCCTAAAAAATTCAATGGAAAACGCTACAAAATTATCGGTTCCACTAATTGCAGAAGTAAATGAAGCAGAAGATTGGTATGGATGTAAGTAGGAACGTTTTGAAAAGATTTTAAAACGTTCAAGAAAAAAGAAACTGTTATTTTGATGCAATACAAAATAGCTAAAAAGGAGTAAACGCTTGAAAAGAAAAATATTGATAATAGGTATAATTATAATATGCATAGTTTTAATTCAATATTTTGATATATACACAAAAGCTTTAAAAAGGTATTATCCAGACAAATATGCAGAATATGTAGATAAGTACTCAGAGGAATGCAATATAGATAGAAACTGGGTATTTGCGCTTATAAAAGCTGAAAGCAATTTTAAGCCAAATTCGGTATCAACGAGTGGTGCAACAGGACTTATGCAAATTATGGGAGATACTGCAAATGAAATAGCTAAAGAAATACGGAATAGAGGAGGTAGACCTTAAAAATCCTGAAAAAAATATACAAATAGGAGTAAAGTATTTTCAAAAGCTTGTAAGCTATTATAATGGGAACTACTATTTAGCCATAACTGCGTATAATGCAGGAATTGGAACGGTTTCAAGATGGATAGAAAATGGAATTATCAAAGAAGATGGAAGTAATATTGAAAAAGTGCCATATAAGGAAACGAATAATTATGTTCGAAAAGTGCTAAAAAATTATAAGGTTTATGAGGAATTATATAATTAGTTTTATTATTTACAGCTTTGAATGTTGGCTGTTCTGCTGTGTAGGGTAGTTATGTATGTTTTTTTTCATAACACCTTGGTGTCGTAACCTCCAGTTTTGGTTAGCTGTGAATTATAAATATAGGAAAGGAATAAATATGAAAGATATAGAAGAGGTAAAAGAAGAACTCAAAACGAGGTTGACTGAAAAAAGATATAATCATTCATTAGGAGCGATGAAGGCTGCAAGAGAGCTTGCTAAAATCTATGGAGAGTATGAAGAGGAAGCTGAATTTGCAGGGTTAATACATGATATTGCAAAGGAATTTAGCAAAGAAGAAATAGAAAATGCACTAGAAAAGTATAAGATAGTACCAGATGAAATAGAAGCAAGGCAAATGGGGCTTTTGCATGCAAAGTTGGGCGCAGAAGTTGCAAAAGCAGAGTTTGGAGCAAGTGAAAAAGTGCAAAATGCAATAAAATACCATACAACAGGTAACATAGAAATGGACACTTTTGCTAAAATCATATATTTAGCAGATAAAATAGAAGAAACAAGAACATATGAAGAAGTAGAAGAATTAAGAACACTTGCAAAAGGGGATTTAGATAGAGCAATCTTATTTACATTAGACTTCACAATCCAAAAATCAATCAGAAAAAAGAGTTTAATTCACCCAGACACAATAAACTTGCGAAATAAATTGCTACAAACCCTTGACAATCAGTAAAAAATATATTAAAATATTTAAGTATTGTGATAAAATATGTAAACATAGTAGTTACTCCCCGGTAAACTACAGTGCTTATATGTTTTCAAATAGAAGAATTAGAATGGAGGAAATTAATTGCCATGAATAATACAACTTATAGTGTAAAAAAAGATGAAATTGATAGAAAATGGTATATAATTGATGCAGAAGGAAAACCTTTAGGAAGAGTTGCAACAGAAGCTGCAAGACTTTTAAGAGGAAAACACAAACCTACCTTTACACCAAATTTAGATGTAGGAGACCATGTAATAGTTATCAATTGTGGTAAAGTAATTTTAACAGGAGATAAATTAAACCAAAAAGTTTATAGACATCATTCAGGATATATCGGAGGAATGAAAGAGACTAGAGCTAAGGATATGTTAAATAACAATCCAGAAAAAGCAATGACACTTGCAATCCAAGGAATGTTACCACATAATAGTTTAGGAAGACAAACAATCAAGAAATTAAGAGTATATGCTGGAGCTGAGCATGAGAACCAAGCTCAAAAACCAGAAGTATGGAATTTTTAAAGGAGGAAAAGTAAATGCCTAAAGCAAAATCAGATAAAATAATGTTCTATGGTACAGGAAGAAGAAAAAGCTCAATTGCAAGAGTAAGACTAGTACCAGGTGCAGGAAAAATAACTATCAATTCTAAAGATATAGATGAATATTTAGGACTAGAAACTTTAAAAGTTATAGTTAGACAACCATTAGTTGCAACAGATACATTAAATAAATATGATGTAATATGCAAAGTACAAGGCGGAGGATTTACAGGTCAAGCTGGAGCAATTCGTCATGGAATAGCTAGAGCTTTAAATGAAGCAAATAGTGAGTATAGACCAATTTTAAAAACAAAAGGATTTTTAACAAGAGATCCAAGAATGAAGGAAAGAAAGAAATATGGTCTTAAAAAATCAAGAAAAGCACCACAATTTAGTAAGAGATAATTGCGACAATTCTTGCGAAAAGATAAAAACCTTAGTTACATCACTAAGGTTTTTTTGTTAATCGCCTAGTTCAAGTTCATCAATATCTTTATTCATTTTTATATTTTGTATATAATCATTAAAGTGATTTATTTTATCGATATCATTTTTAGCACTAGCCCTATTCATTTTGATGGCTTTAAAAACGTCAGATAAACGATTTAAGTCACGTAGAATAGCATCTATCAATACATCTTCATCTTCAATATCATAATATTCGGAGATTGCAACATGATAAGAAGTGCGCATTATGCTAGTATCTATATTATGAGTTACACCATCTGCACCAACGGTAGTCCTGTTATATTTATTTGGTATTATTTTAACATCCATTAATTATCAATCCTTATAGTAGCTAATCATTTAATTCATTTTATTCAAATTCTAAAAAAATTATATCATATAAAGCCAAGAAAATACAATACATTTTGTTAAAATTTTAATGAAAATATAAAAGCTTTAACAATCTAAACAATCAAGGATTATGGGGTATCTGATAACCTTAGTGTTTATACGATAAGAATTTTGTTGTTTTCAAAATAAAGGCGCTCCCAAAAGGGAGCACCTTGTTATAATTCCTCCTTACTTAATAAAAGCGACCGTAGCCAAAGCAACACCTGCGAAGGTAACTCGGCAACACTGCCGGAAGCATATCCACTATGGTTGTGGGATGCACATCAGTTACAGGATGAGTGCTATTCTTATGAGAAGAATACACGCGATTGTTGGGAATATGGCTTACCACAAAGGACTGATTTTTGCTCGGCATGTCATAGCTTACCACAAATTCTTCAGATGTGTCATGCAACTTGTGCGTATGGATGTTCTCGGAAGAAACATCAGACTGCTTTTTAGAAACAGCATCCTGTGAAGCGACAACATTCTTTGACCAGTTATCCGCCAGATAGCGATTGTAGCCAGCACAGTAAATAGAGTAGTGGCGGGCCAACTTGATGGCGTTCTTGCTTGCACGCTTATTCTTGATAAAGGCACGCTTCAGCTTGAACATATTCCGTTTGGCCTGACTGAACTGCTGTGCCTTTTCCATGGCCTTTTCCAGCTTCTGCTTACGCACATACATGAAGCCAGGATTGATACTGCCATTTTCCGAAACTACATTGCTGATACCGGCACTGATTTTGCGGGCACGAACACGAAATTCGTCCAAACGCCGGTGAGAACGAGCGTGGTTTCCCATACACCGAGAGGAGTAGAGATTATCGTACATATTTCCGTCGCCGTCCTGCTCGTCTTCGTCATCTCCATAGAGACCATCGTCGTCATCATCGTTAGAGTAAAGGTATCTAAAGGCAGAAACAATATCGGTGTGAGCCTGAAACATATCCACGGGTACAGCGCCGTTTTCTACGAGTTCATTGTGTGAAATGCCAAGCTCTTCCAAGGCCTTGTCATGGTCGAGCTGGAAATCCTCCATTGAAATAGGAGGAAGAGGCGGCCACACAGACACCCAATCCTGTTCGGTCATTTCGTCGTGCCGGACACCGAGACGTATGTCACGGAGCTCCTTTTCTACACAGGGGTTTGCGCTAAAGCTGTTTCTCATACATTTTATCTCCTTTTAAGGAAAAATTATATAAAGACAGATAAAAAATCCATCTTCATACCAAAATTGGTTTGCATAAATATTATAACATCATAATGGTACAAAAGTCAATGAAAATACAATTTTAGTTCTTAAATAAAACTCGCACCATTGGTGCGATAGATAGGAGTATCTAATATTATTGTTTTTTCATTTTAGGTTTAGCAACTAAAGAAGCTATATATCCAAAGAATACAGCTGCAGCAATACCACCAGCAGAAGCCTTAATTCCACCAGTGAAAGCACCGAAGAAGCCCAGCTTCTTTAACACCCTTAATAGCTCCTTTTGCAAGATTTGCACCAAATCCGAGTAAGTGGAACAGTTGCACCAGCACCTGCAAATTTTATAATGTAATCATATATTCCAAGTCCACCGAAGTATTGCACCGAACCGTTACATAAAGCACAAGAATTCTTGCAGGAGTTATTTTAGTTTTATCTATCAAAATTTGAGCTATGATACAGATTATACCGCCTATAATAAAGCACCAAACATAATCCATAATCTCTAGACTACCGAAAAATTCACCCATTTTATCCATCCTTTCAATAAGTATATA
>JAAVZQ010000055.1 GCA_022791735.1 Clostridia bacterium | reverse complement strand
GCACCAACTGAAACTAATTGCTTTGGAGATACATCCATGTAGTTTACTTGGTCAGCTGATACTTCTGTTACTTCATCTAAGTATCTAACTTTTATTTTTTTATTTATGAATTTTCCATCTTTTCCAATTGGCTCATTTGCTTGTGCAATTGCAAGTCCATCTTCATCATAAGCTGCCATATATACTATCTCGTCTGTTACTTTATGTGTTGTAGGATCTATTTTTCTATATGGTGTTTCAATAAATCCATAATCATTTATTATAGCAAATGAAGACAATGCTGAAATTAATCCTATGTTTGGTCCTTCTGGTGATTCTATTGGGCATAATCTTCCATAGTGTGTATAATGAACATCTCTTACTTCAAATCCTGCTCTTTCTCTTGAAAGTCCTCCAGGTCCTAATGCTGATATTCTTCTTTTATGTGTAAGTTCTGATAATGGGTTTGTTTGGTCCATAAATTGTGAAAGCTGTGAACTTCCAAAGAACTCTCTTATTGATGATGTTATAGGTTTTGTGTTTATCAATGTTTGTGGTGTTACTACATCTAAATCTTGTATTGTCATTCTTTCTCTTACTACTCTTTCAAGTCTTGTAAGACCTATTCTAAATTGGTTTTGTAGTAATTCTCCAACACTTCTTATACGTCTATTTCCTAAGTGGTCAATATCATCTACTGTTCCCATTCCCTTTGCTAAGTTTAACAAATAACTTACAGAGGCAATAATATCTTCTGTTGTGATATGTTTTGGAACTAATTCAGTTATTCTTTCTTCTATTACTTTCTTTAAATCCTTTTTAGCTGTGTTGTCTAGTATATTTTTAAGTACTGCATAGTTTACTTCTTCTTTGATATTTAAGTCACTTAAATCTATATCTAAAACGACGTTATGTATGTCTACTGTTCCATTTCCTATAACTCTAACCTTTTTATCCTCAACTTTTATATTTACGATATTTATTCCGCTGTCTTGGATATTACGTGCAACTTCTGGTGATATAACAGTGTCTTTTTGTACTAATACTTCCCCTGTTTCTTCATCAATTATATCATCATATGCAACTTGATTTTCTATTCTAGAAGCTAATCCTAGTTTTTTATTAAATTTATATCTTCCTACTCTTGCTAAATCGTATCTTCTTTCATCAAAGAACAAGCTATTGAACAAGCTTCTTGCAGCCTCTACTGAAGGAAGTTCTCCTGGTCTTAGCTTTTTATATATCTCTATTAAAGCTTCATCACAAGTTTTGATAGTATCTTTTTGTAATGTTGCCATTAACTTATCATCTTCACCAAACATGTCTATCATAGATTGGTCAGTTTCAAGACCTACTGCTCTTAAAAGAGTTGTTACAGGTATTCTTCTTGTTCTATCTACTCTTGCATAGAATATGTCATTCGCATCTGTTTCATATTCTATCCATGCTCCTCTAATTGGCATAACTGTTGATGTATATACTTTTTTACCTGTTTTATCAAAGTCTGCTGTATAATAGCAACCTGGAGAACGAACTAACTGGCTTACTATAACTCTCTCTGCTCCATTTATTACGAATGTTCCGCTATCTGTCATTATAGGGAAATCACCTAAATAAATTTCTTGTTCTTTTATTTCTCCTGTTTCTCTATTGATTAATCTTACTTTTACATGTAATCTTGAAGAATATGTTGCATCTCTTTCTTTTGTCTCTTCTAGTGAGTATTTTGTTTTGTCTTCCATGTAATAGTCAAAAAATTCAAGTACTAAATTTCCAGAATAGTCTATGATTGGTGAAATATCTCTTAATACTTCTCCAAGCCCTTCTTTTAAAAACCATTCATAAGAATCCTTTTGCACTTTGATAAAGTTTGGCATTTCAATGCTATCACCAATTTTTGCAAAGGTTTTACGTATGCATTTTTCATGTTTTACATCTTTCATGGATTGTTTTCACTCCTTAAATAATTTAATTTTAATTTGTGAAGCTTTATAGATAAAATTCTGATTATAAAGAAGTCCTTCTTAAAATATACATTTTGTTTGTTTAAAACTATCGCTTCAAAATAGTTTTTCCCTAAGCAAAAGTGGCATATTCTAATTCCTCTTCTTTGTAAGAATTAAATATATTTATCGATTTTAATACAGTTATTTATTATAGCATTTTTAATACAAGCTTGTCAACCCCTACGGAAGAAATATTTTTGAAAATTTTGTCGAAAAATTACGAACAAAAAAAGGGTGGGCGATGTGCGCCCCATCCCTTCTAAGGAGTCTTCAATCGAAAGCCACCCTATACAGGTGCTCTATGAATCCATTTGTGTCTGGAATAATATCTACGTTTTCTCCAAAGACACACGTTTGCACAGCTGCTACAGTCTTTCTGATCTCTTCTGAGGTCACTCTTCTAAAGTGGTTTGCAGTAATCTTATACAAACGCTCTAGGTCAGTATACCGGTCTCTATTCATCCGGTACAGCATATACGTTATATACTGTACCCCATTCTGCTCTCTGTTGACTCCCATTCTCTCTATTAGGACGAATAAATCCTGTATTTTCTTGATGTCATTCTCCGACATAACTTTCTCTCCTTATTACTAATTTTTAGATAAGCTTTTCTAGCTTTCTTATATATAATTATACTATTTTTTTCAATATATGTCAATTTATTTTAAAACTCATGTTTGCAGGACAGACGAATTTTTAAAGCTGTGAATTGTAACGTCAAAAAATTACGAACAAAAAAAGGGTGGGCGATGTGCGCCCCATCCCTTCTAAGGAACCTTCAATCGAAAGCCACCTTCAGTAGGCACTGCATGAATTTTTCAGTATCCTGGATAACATTGACGTTTCCGTCAATGTATTCATACAGTGCCGATTGGATTTTTGTGTCAAATCTGATTTGTGTGCTAGTCATAATTTTATATACATTGACTTGCACTGCGAAAACCGCATCTTTGACCATTTCCTTAGTAAGTCCTCTTTTGAAACGGTCGGCGGTAATCTTGTAAAGCTGTTCAATACTGACATACCCCTGATCTTTGTGGAGCCT
>JAAVZQ010000054.1 GCA_022791735.1 Clostridia bacterium | reverse complement strand
ACTTGGAAAAACATTTCTTTCTAATTGTATTGCAAAAGAAGTATTATCACTTGGTAAAACTGTACTTTATCAGTCCGCACCAATAATGCTTGACAATATTGTAGATTATAGGTTTGGTAAATCTGACTTTGTAGAACTTTATAATCGTATTATAGATGTAGATTTACTTATAATCGATGATTTAGGTGCTGAAGCTACAAATTCTGTTAAAACTGCAGAATTGAATAATATAATTAATGATAGATTACATTACACAAATGGTCCTGTTAGAAAAACTATTATTTCAACTAATTTGAATATGAACAATTTGTTAAATACCTATAATGAAAGAATTTTTTCTAGGCTTGCTGCTCATTACAGTATTTGCAGATTTTTCGGAAATGATATAAGGCTAAGTAAATTAATGTAATTTTACATACACTAATAAAGTCAATATAATAAAAAATAATATACTAATCGAATGGAGAAAAACTGGCATAGAAGTTCTAAGTGAGTTTTATGGAAAGCGTTCACGTTACTCGTTGAAGGGTGCCATAAAATGTGCGTAGAACTTCTAGCTAAGTTTGCCGACCAAGATAGTATATTATTTTTTTATTATATTGTGCTTTAACTTTTCTGTTCTATTTCTTATTATGTATATATTTTAGTTGCACTTATTCACATTATGTGAATATACTATACTAGACATAATGATATCAAGGAAGGAATTAGAAGCAATATGAAAGATATTTTAAAGATAAATAACATAAAGAAAACTTATCAAACAAAAACTGGTGAAATCAATGCTTTAGACGGAATAAGTTTTACTGCAAATGAAGGTGAATTCGTTAGTATCATTGGACCTAGTGGCTGTGGAAAATCTAGTTTACTTTCTATTATCGCTGGATTAGAAGAAAAAACTTCACGGTGAAATATATATTGAAGGTAAACATAGCTTACGGTATCTCTCCACAAATTGGTTACATGCTTCAAAAAGATAGCTTACTTGAATGGCGAAATATCTATTCAAATGTTATGCTAGGTCTTGAAATAAGACATATCAAGACAAAAGAAAGTGAAGCTTATGTCACTAACTTGTTAAAAAAATACGGTCTATACGAATTTAAAGATAAATACCCTTCAGAATTATCTGGTGGTATGAGACAACGTGTTTCTTTAATCAGAACTCTTGCAATTAAGCCTAAAGTTTTGCTTTTAGATGAAGCTTTTTCAGCACTCGATTATCAAACAAGGATGATGGTTACAAATGATATCTATAAAATCCTTAGAGAAGAAAAAATTACTGCACTTATTGTAACTCATGATATATCAGAAAGTATCAGTATGTCCGATAAAGTTATTGTATTAACTAAAAGACCTGCAAAAGTCAAACAAATTCATTTAATTGACTTTGAACTTCCAAATCGAACACCTATTAATTGTAGAAAAAGTCCTAAATTTAGTGAATATTTTGATTGTCTTTGGAAGGAGCTTGATGTACATGCGTGAAAAAAATATATCAGTAGATAGACAAAAATACTTAAGAAAACTAAAATTAAAAAGAATTGCTATTTTTGGAACTCAGATTGGAATATTATTTGCATTTATTATTATTTGGGAATTACTTGCGAACTTAAAAATTATCGATAGTTTTATTACAAGTCAACCAAGTCGTATATTTAATACATTTATAAATTTATCTTCTAATGACTTACTTAAGCATTTAGGTGTTACTTTTTATGAAACTTTAGTTGGTTTTGTAGGTGGAACTATATTAGGCTTGATAATTGCTATTATTTTATGGCTCTCAAACTTTTTATCAAAAGTATTTGAACCATTCTTAGTAGTCCTCAATAGTTTACCAAAAGTCGCTTTAGGACCTATCATTATTATTTGGGTGGGTTCTGGAACTACTTCAATAATTGTTATGGCTCTTGCTATCTCTTTAATCGTAACTATTCTTGATATTTTACATGGTTTCATGAATACAGATAAAGAAAAAATTAAAATGGCCAAAACTTTTAATGCAAATAAATTTCAAGTCCTCACTAAAGTTGTAATTCCAGCTAATATTTCGACTTTTATTAACTCATTAAAAATCAACATTGGTTTATCTTTAGTTGGAGTTATTTCGGGAGAATTCTTAGTTTCAAAAGCAGGTCTTCGGTTATTTAATTGTATATGGAGGGCAAGTTTTTAAACTAGATTTAGTTATGACAAGTGTTATAATACTTGGAATTATGGCAGCTCTTATGTACAAAAGTGTAGTTCTTTTAGAAAAGCTTATTTTGAAAGAACGTAAAGCAAAAAACAATTAGGAGGTTAAAACATTGAAAAAACTTATTATTTCTTTAGTAGTTATTTTACTTGTAATACTGACCGTTATAGGTATTTCTAGTATCAAAAATTCAAAAACAAGTAAAACTGATTTACAAACTGTTAACTTAAGTGAAGTAACACGTTCTATATTTTATGCACCTCAATATATTGCCTTAAGTCAAGGTTTCTTTGAGGAAGAAGGATTGAAAATTGAACTCACAACTGCTCAAGGAGCAGATGCAGTTATGACATCTGTACTTGCAAACCAAAGTGATATTGGTTTTGCTGGTCCTGAAGCTTCAATTTACGTGTATAACGAAGGAAAAGAAGATTATACTGAAGTTTTCGCTGGTCTTACGAAAAGAGATGGTTCATTTTTAGTAGGTAGAAAAGAAAACGTTGCATTTAATTGGACTGATGTAAAAGGTTCTACTATTATACCTGGTAGAAAAGGCGGTGTCCCTTATATGACACTAAGATATGTTTTAAATCAACATGGAATAAATCCTGAAACTGATGTAGTTCTTGATGATAGTATTAGTTTTGATTTAATGGCAGGTGCATTTTCATCTCGGTAATGCTGATTATGTTGCTTTATT
>JAAVZQ010000053.1 GCA_022791735.1 Clostridia bacterium | reverse complement strand
TAAAGTTCTACAAAGTCAGATTTACCAAACCTATAATCTACAATATTGTCAAGCATTATTGGTGCGGACTGATAAAGTACAGTTTTACCAAGTGATAATACTTCTTTTGCAATACAATTAGAAAGAAATGTTTTTCCAAGTCCAGTGTTACCAGTAAAAAGAAGATTTTTCTCATCAGGATTATCGAAATTTTGGACGAAGTTTAAAGCAATATCTTTTATGTTTAAAATATTTTGCTTTGGTGATATTTTTGCATTATATTTAGCTTCATTTATTTCATCAGAATATAAAGATAAGTCAAAAGTATTAAAATTTTCTTTGTTTAAGTTGCCAATATTTGATTTATTAAAATCAATATCAAATATTTTTTGCTTTATACAATTGCAAAGTACACTTTTACCGAACGAATTTGTAACAAAACCAGTATCATTACAAATAGTACATTCATATTGAGGATTAAGAGCTCCGCTCAGGAATTTTGATATTTTTTAGCAATTCGTCTTTTTCCTTAGTCAAACTAGTTACTTCAGACTTTAATTTGTTTGCTAAATCTGTATTTCCAGACATAACTGCTTTTGACATATCAAATGAAAGCTTTGCAAGTTTTAATTTTATCTCATTTAATTCAGGATGAGAAGCATAAAAACTTTTCTTATCCTTCTCAAATTTTAAATCACAGGCATATTTCTTTTGTTCATAATCTTTTAATAAAAAGTTTAACGTGCTATTCATCAATATGTAATCTTTCCTTTCTAAAATTAGCTTTGTTTATTAGCATATAAATTGTCAAAGTTATCATAAGTACGTTGCTCAAAAGCACCAGATTGCATCTTTTTTTGAAATTCTTTTTTGTTACTTTCAAGAGTTTTAGAAGAAGCTAGGTAATTTTGGACAGCGTCAGCTGTAGTTAATTCACGACTATGCCAATCTGTTATAATTTTATCTAAATAATCAAAACTTATAGTTGATTTGGAAGTAGTCTTTTTAAGAGCTATTTCAATAATATCTAAAGGATAGCCATAATCGACAGTCCACTTTTTAACATAATCTTGTTCATATTGAGTAAGATTTCTTTTAAATCCAAGTTTTTGCTTAGTAGCTTTGCAGGCCTGTTGCAAGGCTTTAGAGTTTTGTGTATATACCTCTAAATCACTAAATGTCTTAACATTAGCATTTGCCCAAGCTTCTGCGACAGTTTGAACATAGGCAGGAGCAAGTGAAGAGTTTTTATAACATTGTGCAAAAAGAGCTAACATAACTTGCTCATCAAAACCATATTGTCTAAACCATAAATCAATGTTGGCGTACCAAGAAGGAGACATAATTCCTTGAAAATACATATTATTAATAGTTTCGATAAGTCTTGCTCTAGTTTCATTTTTCTCATTTTTCTCAATATCTTCGCAAGATAAAGAAACATTAGGCTTGTATAATTTATGTAGTTCAATTTCCTGCAGATTGTTTATTAAATATCCGTTAGCTGCTTTAGTAATAACACCAAGGTTTTCCCAGTATTTTAAAGCTTCTTGTACAACTGGAAATGCGACAGATAGTTTTTTAGATAAATCGTTTATACTTATATCTTTGTTGTATTTAGATAAAAACATAATATATAAATATACCTTGATAAAATCTCCAGAAGCATTAGAAAGGTATTCTGAAAAAAATAAATCAGGTATAATAGTCTCTGAAAATAACAATGAATTTTCATTTTGTTCTAGTTTCATAGCTTTTCCCCTTTTGTATTAATCCATAAATTTTCATCATTTGTAATAGAACATATTATAACATTTTTCGATAAAAAAAACAAGGAACGAAATTCTATTTGTATAAGTATATTTTAGGGCTATTGTAGAACTTAAATATGTAGAATAACACATATAATATGTTTTCATGATTAAATCCAATAAAGCTAAATAACAAAACTGGAAAACTTAATATTATGACAACAAAAATCTTGAAAATTAAAGTAAAAGAAAAGCAGTTTACAATACAGAATATAATTAGGCACCAAACTATATCAAAAATTGCTGTAGAATAGTCTATGATACCAAATAGTTTACTAGAAAAATCATAGTTTTGTGGAATGATGAATTTCATAAATATCTCCTTTACATAAGATTATTATTGAAAGATTATTTAGGTTTCATAAAGCCGACGCATACCATACATTGTGTTATAAGTATCTATACTAATACCTCCAATCAAATCTCTCACATAGTTATTTACTTTCATTAAGGCAAAAATTGCCCCAATGAAAAGTAATTTAGATACTAAACTTGTAGCACTATATTCAAGTGAAAACATAACAATTAATATAAAATCTGCAAATAGTTCTATAAACAAAAGAGATAGAAAACATTTAAACCAAGCCTTAAACAGATTAGAAGTAGAACGAAGAGACAAGGTTAAAATTGCAAAAGGTGATATAAGAATAAAAACTTTAAGTAAAATATATCTAATTGAATATATAAAAGTTAGATTGAGAAAACCAACTGATACAATAGTCTTAATTATTCCATCAATAGAAAAGATGTTAGAAGAGTTTTCTTCAACTAATATAATAGAATTGGATACATCTATAAGCTTAGAAAAACAAATATCAGCATGTAAAAGATTATGACCAACATCACGAATTGCAGTTGACAATAAATTATTTAGGTTAACTATTTGCTCGCATAAGAAAAAGCTAGAATTCATGAGTATACCAACTAAAATAAGTTTAAGTATAAACTGATATGGATTTTGAGCTTCCACAATTGCAAAACTAGAAAGCAAGTGTTTAACAGCATAATATAAAATAAAACCGATAAGCAGAGCGTTAGCAATTAGTAATATGCCATTATTAGCAGAGGTTCCAAGTAGTTTTTCAAAGTAAGTAGAATTTAAAATACCAGTATCAATAAAAGCGATTTCATCTAAAGCAGAATATATAGAACTATCAATAGAAGAAAATAAAGAGCCAAAAAGTTCATTTATTGTAGATAAGATTGTATTAGATGTAGGGTTCAAAAGTGCACCTCCCGTAAGAATTATTTTATTAAAGTTTCAATTAAATTGATAAGTAAGTCTAGAACTAGAATAAAGGTATAAGAGATGATAGAAGTTCTAATAAGCTTTTTACCAGTCCTAATTCTTTCTTCATCTCCTAAACTAAACTTTTGAATTAAGAAACCAGATCCAATGGCGACAGCAGCAATAGGTGTTGCTATTGCTATAATATAGCTTTTGATATTTTCAAATGCAGAAATAAGTTTATTGATTAATTTTGGATAGGCACCATAAACTGGAAAGCTAAAAGCAAATAGAATAGCAATTGCTATGAATAATATAAAAAATGTATAGTTAAAAAATTTTTTCATATGAAACATCTCCTTTAAAATATAATAAATTACATGTCTTTATCGATTATAAAGTATGGGGTTAAATCGATTTTTTGTGGTGGAATAATACTTTTTCCAGTAGACAAAAATGCTAGGCAAGAAAAGGTATTTAGTCTTTGTGTAAAGAAATTTGTATCGAAAATAAAATCATATTGAGTATATTCGTTCAAACTTTCAGAAAAGTTGGGCTTGTCATAACTAAATATGCTAGATAAAGAAATGATTTTCGGATCTTTAGAACTTTCAGAAATACTTTTTGAAAATTTTTGTTTATCTTCTTTTCCAAGTTGTTTTTGAGCGTCTTCGATTGTAAAGGTATCATCAGTTCTAAACCAAAACTTGTTTATCAGGTTTTGAATAATAACTTTTACAGTATATTGGTTATTGATAGAATTCAAAAGAGAAGTATAGCTTTGAGTTGCAACGATGTTAATACATTTTGCTTCTCTGGATTGTGCAAAAAAATCTGCATCAGTATCTGTTACATATTCATGATATTCATCACTTATAAAGCATACACTTCTAATGGAATTTTCATGTTTTGCAAGTCTTGCCATTACTTCTGTTTGAAAATCTAGCTTTAGATATGCTGCAATTATTTTAGATAAGTTTTTGTATTCAGCAATATTCATGTTTAAAACAATGATTTTTCCTTTTTCTATCATTTCTTCAAACCCAAAGAAGTTTAATTCTTCTTTTGTTGGACAAAAAGTGTTTTGGATTTCATAATCTGAGATAAAGGTGCCTGTTATTCTAGTAATTTCTGATTTTAGAATACTAGAAGTTCTTGTATCTAAGTTATTAAATTCTTTTTCAAAGAACTCAATAGAAGAAAGTAAATCATGAACATTAGAAGAAGAGAGTTTTCCAGAAAGAAATTTAGAATGCATAAGAGAAATTTTGCTTGTGTAATAATCAGGAATGGTAATTAGTTTATGAAGTTCTAAAAAGGTAACATATCCATTATTATATAACCTACAAAACTTAATACATTCCGTTAAGACTTGTTCTGCTTTATCTAACCAATAATCTTCGCTATTGTTTTTAGAAAATAGTTTTAGGATTGTTTTTAAACGATTTGCTAACATAGCTGGTTTAAGGTTAGGCTTATCTAAAGGATTGTATTTGATATTTCCACCGAAGTTCAATAATAATTAAGTCTTGCTGTCTTCTGTAATAATCTACGTACTTTTTTACTTGTGAATAATAATTGCCTTTTACATCCAGTATCAACATTCCAAGCTTTAAATTTTCATCAGAATATTTATATTTTACAAGTTGCCTAGTAAATGGGTACATTGCAGAACTTGTTTTGCCAGAGCCAATTGTACCAGTAATTAAAATATTTTGATATAAACTTGCTTCAGGTAAAATAATGGGACTTCCAGAGTTATCTTTTGAGATAAAAAGAGATAAATTATTTGAAGAAATACTTTTTGATTTGGTTTTCTGTTTTTGCTTCTTTTTAGTAAAAAGGGAGGAATAAATAAGATTAGTAATAATTAATGTAGATATGCTAGAAATTGGAATGTAAAGCAGTTTCAGCTTTTCCCAAGTGTCAGGATATCTTTCGCAAATATTAAAAGGGTTAACTGCAAAATTAATCATAATCTCATTTGAAGTGTAAACAGGATAAAATAAAGTGATATAAATAGATAGAAATACAAAAATGAATGCGAAATTAAAAAGCAATCTTCTTACAAATGTGTCTGCAAACATAAAGACCTCCTTAAATTAGATTGAAATATTGAATTTTGATTTTAGTGAAGTTCTAAAGAATATTATATCAATTATTGAATATAAAGAATAAAAAACAATGAAAGTATTAATAATAAGCGATATAAAGAACAAATTTACTAAAAAATCTATAGCAATCACCACCTTTAATTTTTTAGTAGTGTTCATAATAATACAACAAAAAAATGAATTTGTCTATACATTTTTGAAAATTTGTGTTAAAATATTTTAAGTAAAACTAAAAAGGATAGAAAGGAAAGAGAAAAATGGAAATAAAAAAGGATATGACAATAGGTGAATTATTAGAAAAAGCACCAGAAAAAGCAGATGTATTATTAGAAGCAGGGATGCATTGTTTAGGATGTCCAGCTTCTCAAGGAGAAACAATAGAAGAAGCGTGTGCAGTACATGGAATTGACGTAGATGAAATCATAAAAGAATTAAACAAATAAAAAATATCAAAAATTAATGATAAAATTTAAAAAAATAGTTGACATTTTGGTATTTTTGTAGTAATATATATAAGCGGTTACGTAAAGTAGCCTCTTATATATTGGTGACATGGGCTATTAGCTCAGGTGGTAGAGCACTTGACTTTTAATCAAGTTGTCCCGCGTTCGAGTCGCGGATAGCTCACCAATGGCCCGTTGGTCAAGCGGTTAAGACATCGCCCTTTCACGGCGGAGACATGGG
>JAAVZQ010000006.1 GCA_022791735.1 Clostridia bacterium | reverse complement strand
TCAAGTCCTTTTCTTGGTGGATCTACAAATACTATATCTGGCATAATGCTTTTCTGCTTAATCAATTTTTCAAATGCTTTTTCTACGTCTCCTACCATAAATTCTATATTGTCTATGCTGTTTAATTTACTATTTTCTTTTGCATTTTCTATTGCTTCTTCTACAATTTCTATTCCATAAACTTTTTTCACATATTTTGATGCAAATATGCCAATTGTGCCAATTCCACAATACAAATCAAGTATTACATCTTGTTTATCTAGGTTTGCTCCATCTATTGCTAAATTATACAATTTCTCTGTTTGCACTGGGTTTACTTGGTAAAACGAATTTGTTGATATGTTAAATACATACTCTCCGAAGCTTATCTTGGATATATCCGCTTCCATATATAACAACGTTTTTACCGCCTAAAATTACATTAGTGTTTTGTGTGTTTATATTTTTAACAATTGTTTTAATATTCGGAAATTTATGTATAAGTTCTTCTTTTAGTTGTTTTTCTCCCTTAAAGCTTTCTTCTGATAAAACTAGTACACACATTATTTCTTCTGTTTTCATCCCATATTTTATTATGATATGCCTAAATATCCCTTTTTTGGTGTTCTCATCATATACTGCAATATTATTTTTATTTATAAATTCTATCACATATTCTGCTATTTCTTTTGAAATTTTAGTCTGTATTTTGCATTCATCAAATTCTATTATTTCATGTGTTCTGTTTGCAAAAACGCCAAATATTGCTTTTCCTTCTTTATTTTTTCCAATTGGGTATATGGCTTTATTTCTATAATAAAGTGGATTTTCCATACCTACTACGTTTTCTACTTGTATTTTCTCCTTTAGATTTTTATTTACTAAGTTTTGTACAGCATTCCTCTTTATTTCTAAAGTATCCTTATATTTTACATGCCTTAGATTGCAACCACCACACCTTTTGTAACTCATACAATCAACATCTTGCCTTTTATCTGATTTTTGTATAATTTCTAAAATCTTTGCAAATGCATAAGACGCTGTAACTTTAAGTATTAAAATCTTTACCTTTTCGCCTTTTATTGCTCCTTGAACAAATACAGTATAATTATCAATTTTTGCAATTCCTTCTCCTTCAAATCCGTTGTCTTCTATATCTACAATATATTCTTTGTTTTTTTCTACTGGAATAACCATAATTATTTTTCCTTTTTCCAAACTTTCCTTTTATTTTACCACATATTCATAAAATTTGCTATACAAACTTTGTAACCATTTTTCTTTATTAGAATAATATATATCATAACAAATGAAACAAAACAATTTAACTTTTTAAATAGGGAGGTTTTGAAATGAACGGTTGCTGTGGTAATAATAGCGAATTTCTATGGTTTATTATCTTATTCCTATTACTTTTCTGCTGTGGATGTGGCAATAGATGCTCATGTAACGGCTAATACTTAGTTTTAGACTTTGAAAGGGGGGAAAAGGTATGCCAGAGAATAGATGTTGTGGTGGAAATTGCGGAGGATTCGGCGGAGATTGCTGCTGGATTATAATATTATTCTTCTTAATATTCTGCTGCTGTGGTAACGGTTTTGGTAACAACTGTGGTTGCTAAGATTAGAAATTAGAAACGTTTGGGGACGGTTCTAAAATGTTTCAAAATTTAACATGAAACGTTTTGGAACCGTCCCTAAATGTTTCTATTTACATAAAATTGCTTTTTTGTTTAAAATATGGTATAATTTATTTATACTATTAGCAAGTTGCTAATTGGGTAAACTTAAGTTTTACCAAAATGTACCTGTCCCTATCATGGGACAAATACCTGTATCAATTCATGTGGGTATTAAGCTTATGCTGATTTATGCCCAAATCAGCGCCGTACAAAAGAAAGAGGTTTTTACAACATGAAAAATACTATTAAACTGGAAATTCCAAGCATTAACTCAATTTGTCCCGTAGCTCTTGACACTGTCAAGTCCCTCTTGAAGCAAAACGATGTAACTGCTGAAGACACATCTGACGTTTGTACTGCTGTAAAAGAGGCCCTTGACAACTGCATTCAACATGCATACGCCGATGAGTGGATTAAGCCCATTTTCGTTTCCCTCTCTTTGGAGGACAGAAATTTTACCGCAACTATCCGCGACACCGGCATTGGTATTCAGAATATCGAACAGGCTCGGACACCTTTGTTCAGCACTTTGGCTGATGCATCTGGCATGGGATTTACTATTATGGAATCCTTTATGGACTCTGTAAAAGTTAGGTCCACGCCTGAAAAGGGAACTACTGTTACCCTGAAAAAGGAACTTCGCATCAAGAAGTAACCTTTAAAGACCTGAGTGTGGGCATACACTCAGGTCTTTTTATTGCGAAAACAACAATGTCTCTTAAGCATTATAGCTACAAACTATGCCTGTGAGACATGTCATTTTCTTATATTTTCACTCTATCTTCTCCGCAATATCTCTTTAAACTGTTCTACTGTATCGCCCAGTAAAAAGATTGCTCCACATGGTTTTGTTCCTTCTTCGTCTATTATTTCTACTTTTATATTATTTCTATCTCCCATGAAAAATCTTATTGCTCCTCTGAGCTTTGCTTTTGTTTCTTCTTCTATTCCTCTTATATCTAGTTCTAGCTTTTTTTCTTTTTTCTCTGCTAAGTCGTCTATGCTCATTGCAATTATTGTTGGTGCCTCTTCTTCTCTTATGCTTAGTCTTCCTGTAACCAGCACTATATTTTCTTCCATAAGTTTATCTTGTGCTTGCATATATACGTTTTCAAATGCAATAATTTCAGCTTGCCCATATAAATCTTCTATTGTGACAAACGCCATTATTGTATTTTTCTTTGTAAATTTCTTCTTAACAGATGTCACTATTCCTGCATATTTTACGGTCTGACCATCTTTATATTCTAGCCTTGCTTCATTAACTTCTTCCATTAAACCTTTCATTTTCATAGTGTTTATATTAGTTTGTTTAATTATTTCATTTTTTAACTTTTCAAGTGGGTGTCCTGATAAATATATACCAAGCATTTCTTTTTCCATTGATAAAAGTTCTTTTTCTGTATATTCTTCTGATACTTTTAATATATACTTATGCTTTTCTGTTTCCTCTTTACTTTCACCTAAATCAAACATGCTAACTTGCCCACTATATGCTCTTTTTAGGCTATCTTGTATTGTGTCTATTATTTCTTCAAAAGATTCCATTAAAGTTTTTCTTGTTTCATTAAAACCGTCAAATGCTCCCGCTTTTATTAAACTTTCAACACATTTTTTGTTTACTGAATAGTTTTGAATTCTCTCACAAAAATCAGTAAAACTTTTAAATGTACCATGTTTTTCCCTTTCTTCCACAATATCATTTACAGCCTGTATTCCTACATTTTTTATACTTCCAAGCCCAAATCTAATCTTACCGTCTTCATCTATTGTAAATTTTGTTCTACTTTTATTTATATCTGGTTTTAGTATTTGAATGTTTAAATCCTTACACTCATCTATGTACATCGGGATTTTATCAAGATTTCCCAAGTAACTATTTAAAGTTGCTGCCATAAGTGCTTCTGGATAATATGCTTTTATGTATGCTGTTCTATATGCTACTACTGCATATGCTGCTGCATGTGATTTATTAAATGCATATTTTGCAAACTCTGCCATTTCATCAAATATTTTATTTGCAGATTTTTCATCTATACCATTTCTCACACAACCTGGAACAACTATATTACCATTTTCGTCTGTTTCTCCATGTATAAATATTTCTCTTTCTTTTGCCATCACATCAAGTTTCTTTTTTCCCATGGCACGTCTAACTAAGTCAGCTCTACCTAATGAGTAGCCCGCTAAATCTCTAACTATTTGCATTACTTGCTCTTGATAAACCATACATCCGGTATGTTACGTTAAGTATTGGTTCTAGGCTTGGATGAGTATATACTGCATGTTCCGGGTTTAACTTATTGCGTATGTATCTTGGAATTTGGTCCATTGGTCCAGGTCTGTATAAAGAAACTCCAGCGATTATGTCTTCTAGGCTATCTGGTTTAAGTTCTTTCATGAATTTAGTAATTCCTGCACTTTCAAACTGGAATATTCCGGACTGTTTTTCCATCTGCCCAAAGCTTATATACTTTAGGATCTTTCATATCTTTATCAAATTCTAAGTCTACCCCTTTATATTCCTTTATAAGCTTCTCTGATTCTTCGATTACCGATAATGTTCTAAGTCCCAAAAAATCCATCTTAAGCAAACCTAGTTCCTCTAGGGTGGTCATTATGAATTGTGTTGAAATACTTCCGGTCCCTTACATAAAGTGGTACATATGTATCTACTGGATCTTTAGTTATAACTATTCCGGCAAGCATGTGTTGATGCCTGTCTTGGCATACCCTCTAATGCCATTGAGATATCTAATAATTTATGGATTGTTTCATCCGCTTCATATAATTCTCTAAGTTCTCTATTTTGTTCTAAAGCCTTACTAATTGTAATATGTAATTCATTTGGTATCATTTTTGCTAGTTTATCTGTATCTGCATAAGGATAGTCCAATACTCTTCCTACATCTCTTATTACCATTCTTGCAGACATTGTACCAAATGTAATAATCTGTGAAACGTGGTCTGCTCCATATTTATTACTTACATATTCTATAACTTTTTCTCTTTTTTCATCACTAAAATCTACGTCAAAATCTGGCATACTTATTCTTTCTGGATTTAAAAATCTCTCAAAAAGTAAGTTGTATTTTATTGGATCTATATCTGTTATTTCGATTGCATAGGCAACAATTGAACCAGCTCCCGAACCACGTCCGTGGTCCTACTGGAATGTCGTGTGATTTTGCATAATGAATAAAGTCCCATACTATTAGAAAATAGTCTACATATCCCATTCTTTCTATTACAGAAAGTTCGAATTCCATTCTGTCTAAAATTTCTTTAGATGGATTATCTCCATATCTATTTTTTATTCCATCCATACATAGCTTTCTTAAGTATTCGTCATGTGTTTTAAATTCTTCTGGTACATCATAATTTGGAAGTATGGTGTGTCCAAATTCAAATTCCACATTACATTTTTCTGCAATTTTTACTGTGTTTTCAATTACTTCTGGGATATTTGAAAAATAGTCTGCCATTTCTTCTGGACTTTTTAGATACAGTTCATCTGTCTCAAACCTCATTCTGTCTGTATCTGACATCCTTTTTCCTGTTTGAATACATAACAAAACTTCATGATTGTATGCATCTTCTTTTTTTAGATAATGTGCATCATTTGTTGCAACAAGTGGTATATCTAGTTTTCTTCCTATCTCTACTAGTTTTTGATTTGCAAGTGTTTGTTCTTTTATCCCATTATTTTGTAATTCTAAATAGTAGTCTTCTCCAAATATGTCTTTAAACCATTTTGCTGTGTTTTCAGCTTTTTCCATATTGCCTTCAAGTATTGCTCTATTTACACTTCCTGCTAGACATGCACTAAGTGCAATTAGTCCTTTATGGTATTTTTCTAATACTTCTAAGTCTATACGTGGTTTATAGTAATAACCTTCAGTAAAACCTATTGATACTAGCTTACTTAGGTTTTTATATCCTTCATTGTCTTTTGCAAGTAATATTAAGTGATTATATTCTTTATCAATTGCCCCATCTTTATCAAATCTACTTCTTGGCGCTACATACACTTCACATCCAATTATTGGTTTTATTCCTTCTTTTTTACATGCTTTATAAAAGTCAATTACTCCATACATTACACCATGGTCTGTTATGGCAATCGATTTCATCCCAAGTTCTTTTGCTCTTATTGGTAAATCTTTTATTCTATTTGCTCCGTCTAGCAAGCTAAATTCGCTATGGACGTGTAGGTGGACAAATTCTGGCATACATCTTCCTCCCGTTCGAAAGATAAGCTTCGTCTTGCGTTGTTGCTGCTCGGCAAATTTTCCATCAATGTACCTACGTACACCTCAGGAAATATTTGCCTCACGCGCCTAGCAATACTCGCTTCTTTTTCGAACTTAATTCTCTACTATTTGTTCACATTATATAACATTTATTGAAAGAAAACAAGTGCTTTGTAGTTTGCATAATTTTTGACAAATTTGGGTATTTGCGATATAATATTTTACGAAATGACACAAGTTGTCATAGTAAGTACAAACCAATTTTAGTGTGCCACAAGGAGGTAGAATTATGGAGTGGCGGCAAATCGACATTAGACCTAAAAGCATGACTGGAACTATCATAAAGAAAAGTACGACTTACTTTGGGATAGTTCGGAAATCTACTGTAGTTCGTGCATACACTTATCAGGATGTGTCCCATGCCTATTTCGCGGAAAAGTCTAAAGCCTTGAAATCTCATCTTTGTAAATTTGTTGAGTTCGAGACTAAGAACAGTGGTTTACTTGAAGCAATGGAACGTATTGCTTGGCCTGTGGAAAACATAGATTGCTTAGGCAAACTCTGGGTTCCGATTAGTGATGAGCAGTTGGAATTCGAGGCACTAGAGCCGTTCCTCAAGTTAGCCTTCTTCGAAACTTTCACTTTTGAGCAACAGCTCTTAGTCTTGAAATCCGTTAAGCAAGAGGCTAAAACAGAACTGCTTAATCAAGTTTCCAAGCAACGACAGCTCGAACTTCTTGAGGCAGTTACTGCTCCTTTTGAAAAAAAGGAACAGGCTACATCCACCTAAATGACACGATAAAAGCCCGATGTTCCTACTTTGGAATATCGGGCTTTTTACATTTTATACTTCTCATTTATTTCATTATCTTTTCTAGTAATGCTTCTTCTAATGTTTTCGAAAAATTTATCTTTAATTCCTCTGCTTTAGTATTTATCCATTTGGGAATATTAACTGTTTTCTTAACTAGTTCTTTTCCCCATTTTTCTGCAAAAGCACTAATATCAACTACTATATATGTTTTAAATTTTGAAATATAATCTGTACTTTCTAAATCTATTTCTTTTTCTAATTTCTCAAATGATACATCTTCTATTCTAGTTGCTTTTGGTATTTTATTACCTTCTTCTATCTCATCTAATATTAATCCCGCAATCAAATCCTCTGCCATAGCCATTGCTTCTTCTAATGTGCTTCCACAAGTTGATGCACTGGTATTTAACGCTCTTGCTAAATCTGGAACAAACACAGAATATCCTGCTTCTTTTTCTTCATAAAATAATACTGGATAAATAACTTTCATATCACAATCTCCTCAATAAATATAATATACAAATTCTTTTATTTTAATCCTGCTTGCTTTAAAATACTATTAAGAGTTCCTTTACATATATCTCCTTTATGTTTTGGTATAGTTATACTACCGTTTTATCTTATTATGCTTATATATATAATGGGAACCATTTGTATGGTGATGATACCACCCATTAGAAGTCAATAGTCTATCTATTTCTCTAAATGTCAATATGCATCCTCCTAACATTTATATTTTACTACGTATTGTACGTATCGTCAAGTTTTAATCAATTATTTAATGGATTTTTTAAGATAACGTCTTGCAAATGCTTAAGTTGTTTTGATTTAAAAATTATATATAAATTTATACATCGCTTTACAGAAAATGTCAAGATAAATCATTCGACCTTTTTCGACAAAAGTGTACTGCACCCCTGTCATTATTAAAAGCATGTACGAACCTTTATGCAAGAAGCTCACCAATTTGGCGAGCCCTTTGTCAATAAAATTTATTATTCCTTATTTGTTGCTTCTTCTAGTTTAAGTAGCATTTCCCATCTTTCGTCTACTTCTTTTTGGAATTCTTCTATCATCCACTCATTTCCTGGTTTAAATAAATGTTTAAATCTTCTTTGTGGTTTTAAGAATTCCTCTATTGGAAGTTTTTTAGCTGGTTTATAGTTTACTGTATATTTGCCATTTTCTACTTCATACAATGGCCAATAGCATGTATCTACTGCTAGCTTATTTATCTTCATTAAATCTTCTGTAGGATATCCCCATCCTCTTGGACATGGTGCAAGTACATTTAAGAATGCTGCTCCATTTGTATATATTGCTTTTTCTGATTTTTCATATAAATCTTTGAAATTTCCAGTAGCAATACTTTGTGCAACATATGGTATGTGATGGTTTGCAATTACTTCTGTTAGGTCTTTTCTTGGTTGCATTTTTCCTGGGACTTTTGTTCCTGCTGGAGATGTTGTAGTATCTGCAAAATGTGGTGTTGCAGAAGAACGCTGTATACCTGTATTCATGTATGCCCCGTTATCATAGCATACATATACCATATCATGTCCTCTTTCCATTGCTCCTGATAAACTTTGAAGTCCTATATCATAGGTTCCCCCATCTCCTCCAAATGCTATAAATTTTGTATTCTTATCTTCTGGTAATTTTCCTTGAGCTTTCATAGATTTATATGCAGCTTCTGCACCTGATAAAGTTGCTCCTGCACATTCAAAAGCTGTATGAATAAATGAGTCTGACCAAGATGTATATGGATACATGAATGTTGATACTTCCATACATCCTGTTGCACCACATATAACTGCATGGTCTTCTGGTTTTAATGCACGAAGTACCATTCTTGCAACTGGTGGTGCCCCACAACCTGCACACATTCTATGTCCTGCCATAAATCTTGAAGGCTTTTCTGCAATTACTTCTTTTAAATTATACATATCTTATATTTCCTTTCTCTTACAAGAATTGTAACTATTTACAGCTAAATAAACCTAGAAGTCCGCATAACAAGACGAATAGCATTTAACGCTGTGAATTTTACATTCTATTTCCTTACTCTTATTTTAATTTTGGATAAGAATTAGTATATTGCTAGGCGTGTGAGATAAATATTCCCTGAGGCGTACTATTGTACGTTGATGGGAAATTTATCGAACAACAACGACGCAAGATGCTGATTATTATTCAAAAATTTCCCTCCTTACGCCAAAATATCTGTATGGATTATCTATATTGCCACTCTTTGCAACTTCCATTAGGTCATTATATACACCTTCTATATCATTTGCCGCAACATCTCTTCCACCTATTCCATAGATATAGTTTACCATTGGAACTTGTTTAGAATTTACATACATAGCTGATGTTACATCTGTATATAATGCTCCACCTATTCCATTTACACTATCTGCCTTGTCTAATACTGCAACTGCTTTTGCTTTTTCTAAACTCTTTGCGATTTCTTCTGCTGGGAAAGGTCTATACATTCTAATTTTTAATAATCCTGCTTTTATTCCCTTTTCTCTTAAACTATCAATAACAAATTTTGTTGTTCCTGCAGTAGAGTTCATACAAACAACTACAAGTTCTGCATCTTCCATTTTGTATTCTTCAAAAAAGTTATATTTTCTTCCTGTCATTTTTTCAAAATCTTTTGATACATCTGCTACAACTTTTTTGGCTGCTCTCATCGCATTTGCTTGTTGATATTTGTGTTCAAACAAATATGTTTGTACATCTAATGGTCCCATTGCCATTGGTTCTTTATCGTTTAATAGATAATGTTTTGGTTTGTATATTCCAACAAATTCCTTTACCTTTTCATCTTCTATTAATTCTATATTCTCGATTGAGTGTGATGTAATGAACCCATCTTGGCATACCATAAGTGGTAATTGTACATCTTCATGTTCTGCAATTCTGTGTGCCATTATTAAGTTATCATATGCTTCTTGGTTATTTTCTGAAAATAGCATTATCCATCCTGCATCTCTTACCCCGTAAGCATCTGAATGGTCGTTATGTATGTTTAGTGGTCCTGATACTGCTCTATTTACAAGTGACATTACTATTGGTAATCTCATACTTGATGCAATATATATCATCTCCCACATTAGTGATAATCCATTTGCAGATGTTGCTGTCATTGCTCTTGCTCCTGCTGCCTCTGCTCCTATACATGCACTCATTGCACTGTGTTCACTCTCTACTGCCACAAATTCTGTATCAACTGTTCCATTGCTTACAAATGTTGAAAAATATTGTGGTATTTCAGTAGAAGGTGTTATTGGAAACGCTGCAACTACATCTGGGTTAATTTGCTTCATTGCAATTGCTGCGGCTTCGTTTCCACTTAAACGTTCTCTAATACTCATATTAATTTTATTCCTTTCCTAATTTTTATTATCCTCCTAGAACTAGCATTCGAGTTTTATTATTCCATAGTAATAGCTCCAAACGGGCAAACCTTCGCACAAACCCCGCATCCCTTACAATAATCATAATTGAAATCTTCTCTTTTTTGTTCCTTATTTACTGGGATTGCGTCATCTGGGCAAACTGGGAAGCATAGCCCGCATTGTTTGCATTTTTCGCTTATATATACTGGTTTTTGTGATCTCCAGTCACCTGTTTTAAATTCTAATGAATTTCCAGCTTCATATATGTTTCCAGCAATTGTCATCTTCTCTGCTGGAGTACTAGGTGTTATTTCCATAAGTTACCTCCTTCTTCGAAATATAATCAGCATATTACGTCGCCTAAGTTCGTTCAAAATTGTGAAAATAGTGCTATCCCACGCACCTCCACAATCTTTGAACTCACACGCCTATCACGCAACGGCTTCTTTTTCGAATTTATAATTTTTTTATTTGGCTTAAAGCCATCTTAAGTGCGTTCATATTTCCTTCTATTACTTCTGGTTTTTTTGCAAATTTATGCTTAAATGAACCGTCCATATCGCTTAAAAATTCTTCATCTGTCATTATTTTGCTTACTTTGACAATTGCTGCAAGCATCGGTGTATTTGGAAAATATTTTCCTAGTGTCTCCATTGAGATTTTTCTTGCATCAATTATATATATTTCTCCTTTGTATTCTTTTAGTTTTGATTTTACTTCATCAGGCTCTTTTGTTGTGTTTATTACTATTGCTCCACTTGTCTTTAATCCTGCTGTCACATCTACTGCATCTAATAAGGTATCATCTACAACTACTACATAGTCTGGTTCATAGATGTTGCTATGTACTGTAATTGGTGTATCACTTATTCTGTTATATGCTGTTATTGGTGCTCCCATTCTTTCTGGACCATATTCTGGGAAACCTTGTATGTACTTTCCTGTATTGAATGCTGCATCTGCAAGTAAAAGAGATGCTGTTTTTGCACCTTGGCCTCCTCTACCATGCCATCTTATTTCTATCATGAAACTACCTCCTTCTTAATAATACAAATATATATCTAAATTTTATTAATGTCAACATGATGTTTTAATAAAATTTTAATATCGCATGTAATGTTTTTTCATCTTGGCTTTTTACGCTTACTATATGTACATTGTTTTCATTTTGATAAAATACTGAAACTGTTTCTCCAAGTTTTATTTGTTTTTTATAGTATATTTCAAAATTATCAAAGTCTAATTTTGCATTTTCTGGAAATGCATTATATGCTAAATCTAAATATATAACATTATTGACATGATGGTTTACATCTATGTCTCTTCTCTCTGATGTGTATTCATATATTTTTTGCATATTTTCACTTTCTTGCAATTTCCCATTTGTTTCTTCATCAAATATATCTTTTTCTATTGGTCCAAATGCTTCTCCCATTTCTTCTGTTATTTTTGCAGGCCTTCCTGTATTTGTATCTATAAATGCCCATTTGGTTGTTCCTATTGCAACTAATTCTTGTGCTTCATCGTACATTTCGAAATTACGCCATGATGCCACCTTTTCAATGTTCCTTACCCATGTTTTTACTGTTATTTCTGTACGCCAACTTGGTCTTTTTAGTACTTTTATTTTCCAGTATAAAAGCATCCACACAAATCCTGTTTCCATTGCATATGTTAGTCCATAACCAATCTTTTCTGCATGACTACCTGCTGCTTCTCCTAATATGTTAAGTACTCCTCTATCTGATAATCTGTTATCTTCTCCTATATCTTGGTATCTCATTACTGTTTTGTATTCATATAATCCCATGTTTTTTGCCTCCTCATTCTTATAAATTCATACTATCTTTGTTTAGCAAGAATTCTTGTATTCCTACAACTGATATTCCTTCTTCTGTTATCCATGGCTTAATGTTATCTTTTACTACAATAATTTTTTTAAAATTATCTTGTATATTCATTAATGGTCTTTCTTCTTGTATTGTTTTTTCTCTAGTCTCAAGACTAAGAGCTGATTGTACATAATATCTTTTATTATATTGGTTGCAAACAAAGTCAACTTCTATTTGCTTTTTTGCATCCTTTTCACGTATTTCAACTACCCCAACATCTACATTGTACCCCCTATATAACAACTCATTATACAAAATGTTTTCCATGATACGGCTTTCTTCTTGTTGCCTAAAGTTTAATCTACAATTCCTAAGTCCAATATCTGTAAAATAATATTTTGATGGTGTTGATATATATTTTTTGCCTTTTACATCATATCTTTCTGCTTTCGAGATTAAGAATGCATCTAATAAATAATTTACATACGTTGTTATTGTATTTACTGAAACATCTTTTATATTATTACTTTCGAAAGTATTAGACAATTTATTAGGATTAGTTAAAGAGCCTATTGATGAAGCTAGTATGTTTACAAGTGCATCTAATACATCTATTCTTTGAATATTTTTTCTTTCTATTATATCTTTTAAATAAGTTTGTTCAAATAAGTTTTTCAAATATTCACTTTTTTGTTCTTCTGTTTTAAAAGATAATATTCTAGGTAATCCACCATACATTATATATTCATCCCATGCGTTTGCTTTATCTCCACTAAATGCTGAATAGAACTCTCCATATGTTAATGGATATACTTTGATTTCGTCTCCTCTTCCGCGAAACTCCGTTATAATATCTGAAGATAAAAACTTTGAGTTACTCCCAGTTACATATACATCTAAATTTTCTATGTGTAGAAATCCGTTCAATACCGCTTCAAAATCTTCTACCTTTTGAATTTCATCTAAAAGTACATAGTACATCTCTTTATCTTTTATAGAATTTCTAATATATTCATCCAAAACATCTGGATCAAGGTATTTGGAATTTCTTCTTTCGTCTAAATCAAGCTTTATTATATGATCCTCTTTAACTCCATTTGCTATTAAATGTTCCTTAAAAATTGGATCTAAAAGATATGATTTTCCACATCTTCTAATTCCTGTCACTATTTTTATAAGCCCATTCTCTTTTCTATCAATAATTTTATTTAAGTAAACATTTCTTTCTATTTTTATCATTTTATCCTCCATTGAATATTTTTTCCGTTTTGGATAATTTTATTCAATATTATTTTATACTATTTTTAATCCATAGTCAATGTTTTGTTACAAGAAAAAACTACCCCATGATTTCTATTTTATCATAAGGTAGGTTTTAGAAATATTTTAAATCACACAAAATTTTTATATTAGCTTTGACAAACTCTTCACTATTGCTGTTTTGTATGTGAAGTGATCAAAATGCTCCGTCCAAAGTGCTAAGGCACGAGCACGGCGCGGAACCCGTTGTCGTAGCTAGCATTGCCACCGTCGCTACCGAAATAGAACAAGCCTGCGTTAGCTGCAGTGCCATCGCAGTCACCACCACGATAGAACACTGGGCCGCCCGAATAAACGAAACTAGCGTAGTCTCCGTTCCAACCAGATGTTTCGTTTGTTGCATCTCCCTTTTTATTATTTGCTGTATACAATGTTACATACTTGCTACTACTTCCTGTTGGCATTCCTGTTGTATATGTTGTTGTTCCTCCTTGGTAGAAGCTTGCTGTTCTCTCCAATACGCATCCACTCATATCGTATACTCCTGTGATATTTTGCGTTGTACTTGTATTTGTTACACTTTCTGGACTTGTTACTGCATATACTCCTCTTGGGGTATTACCTTTGTTTGTTGTGTTTTGTGCTACACTATCTACTCCATTTACTCCATATTTACTATGCGCTAAATATGCTACTGCTCCCCATTCACTATTCTTTTGTAAATGGCTATCTACATTACTTAATCCATATCTGTTTGAACTTGCTATTGTTTGTGACAATTTATATGC
>JAAVZQ010000052.1 GCA_022791735.1 Clostridia bacterium | reverse complement strand
ACAGCTATTCTCTTTCCTTTTAGTCCTAAATCTATAAGGGCTGTCCCAAGAGCATTCATATCTTCTAAAACTTGTGGATACATTATATTTATGTATTCTTTTTTATCATTTTTTACTAAATATGCTGTATTATCTTTGTATAATTCTGCACTTTCCTTAAGCATTTGTTTTAGATTTTCAATCTCTCTAACTTCATATAATGGTCTATTTCTCAAATCAAATCCTCCAAACTTGCATCATAAGTGTTCTTCATATGTCTTGCTATTGCAATATTTTATTCTATTAGTATAATATCATAAAAGGAAATAATTAACAAGTATTATCTTAAGAAAAAATCATCTCCCCCAAGATAATATCTCAGAGAAGATGAATTTCAAATATGAAATTGTCTTTCTAGTTCTTGTTTTAAGTCTTTGCCACATAGGAATATCGTGTTAATTAGTGTAAGAACTGCTATTCCTGAGCAAATCGTCATTGGCAAGAAATATTTTGTAACTCCTGTAAAGTATAAAACAACTGGTATTAGGCTAATTACAAATATTGCAAGTTGATAAAGTGCATATCTAAAAAACCTTTTGTGACTAACAATTGTCAAAACAAAAATCGTTATATTACTTGTCCCTATAATTATTGGAAATGCAAGTTCTAGTGACCATTTCTTATATCCGATAATTACATCTATTAAATATACCAATATAGATATACATATTGTTTGAAGTAGTACATGTGACGCTATATTTACGTCCTTTCTTATTGAATACATTGTTGTAACCCATATATACAAAATACTTATGACTACTATTAAAGACCATTTAAATTCTTTTGTGCACAATTCATTTATAACAATACTAACAATTGCTACAACTATTGAAATTAGTAGCAATATGCTTATTGCAATATTAGTTTTCTTTATATTAATCAATTTTGGATAAATCATAATGCACCTCATTACTCTCCAATTCTACAAATATTCCTTGCGCTTCTAAATACTTGAAAAATCCCTTCTCTATACTTATGTCTTCTAATATTGATGTAAAAGTGAAAATAAGTTTATCTTCATAAGAACAGGCAGAACACTTTATTTTTTCTACTGGTTCTGGAGCAAGTAGCAGAAGGAATTTATCAATATAATCCTTATATTCTGGCAAAACGCTTATTCTCCCAAGGTTTGATAAAGTTGTAGTAGTATATCTTCTAATTATCATATAACTAATTTTCAAAAGCATATTTTTCAAAAACAATGGAATTAACTTAACAAATATATTGTTTCCCCATTTTACATTAGCTGACATTGTTTTTGTAACTTTATCTTCATTCAATTGTTTTTTTAGATTATTTTTTACAAAATCTAATATATTATCAAAATTGTCAAAATCATCCTTTTGTACATCTGCCTCTAGCGTAATATATGAAAAAAAGTTACTCATTGTTGTAGATGCAAAATATTTTTTCAAATTGATTGGAATACATATTCTAATAGGTTTTTTTCCATTATGTTTTTTGTAATTTTCTTCATATATTGCCCTTATCAAGACTGCAGTTAGATACCCTGTAATTGTTACATCTTTTTCCTTGCACACTTCTTTTAATTTAGGTAAGTCAATATATCCATGAATTACTCCTATCGCAAATAAAGGTAGTTTTTTGCCCTTCAAAACATATGCTGTTCTTGACTTTTCTCTGCTGCCTAAATGTTTATTATAGTTTTTTAGATAACTATCTTCTGTATCATTTATGACAACACTTTTATCTCTACGATTTACCTCAAAATTGTCTGCATGTGTTGCTTCAAGATAGTTGTACACAATGGATTTAAAGAAACGTATGGCTGTATTTCCATCAGTTAATGTGTGAAACACATCTAAGTTAATTTTATTTTCAAAATATGTTACTTTAAAAAGATACCCATTATTATTGACTGGATCAATATATTTACATGGATAATTATGTTCTTCTTCTACAACCGGTATTTGTTCATTTTCTTCTAAAAAGTACCAAAACAAGCCTTTTCTAAGCTTCACTTTAAAAGATACAAACTTTTCTAAGGCTTGATTTACTGCCATTTGCAAAGCAAACGGCTCTATCTTTTCTTTTAATAACACAGATATCCTAAAAACCGTACTAAATCTTTTATTTGAAACACTAGGAAACAATTTAGCAGAATTGTCTAGTTTTCTCCATACAACTTTTTTATCCTCTTTCATTTTAATCTCTTTCTATGTCAAGATATAATTCAAGTTTGGAAAAGAAGCCGTTACGTGCTAGGCGTGTGAAGTAAATATTCCCTGAGGCGTGCGGATTAGCACGTTGATGGGAAATTTACTGAGCAACAACGACGCAATATGCTGATTATTTTTCAAACTTTTCTTAATATATCATATAAAAGCATTCTTGTCTAGTCACTATTTATTTACTACCTCCGCATTGCTCCCATAACTGCACACATGAATATTTTCATACTGTTTCACATTCTCATCTACATATTCTATTTTTGCATATAATACTAAAACAACTTCCACAGTATCTCCGTCTCTTACTTCTGTTATCCCATAAACCTCTCCTGGTATATCATCATTAACCGTCACTTTTCTATCTTCTTCTGCCGAAAATTTATCTTTAGTATTATCTTTTTTTAGTATATAAGTTGTATTTTCCCCCAATTTAGCTACTTTACTATTTGTCTCGTAACTTAATTCTATTATAATAGGATCTCCTTCCATTGTAAACTGCATTATAACTACATTATCATCTTTCCTCTTTTTTGAATTAATTTCTGTGTTTTTTATAAATCTGTCTAAATTAGCTTTATTATAGATTTTGTTATCATTTGAAATAACCACAACGCCAGCTTGTACTGCTTCTTCTAAAGAATTATACTCTTTTGGAGTACTAGCTACTTCTGGCGTATCATTGTGCTTT
>JAAVZQ010000051.1 GCA_022791735.1 Clostridia bacterium | reverse complement strand
TTTACGAAAAATTCGTAATGAAATAATTGACTAAATTCCAAAAAAAAGGTAAAATAGTATGAGTTATGGAAGGAGAACTTGAAAATGTTTCTTATAGTAGGACTTGGAAATCCAGAAAATGAATATTCAAATACAAGGCACAATGTGCGGTTTTGATACAATAAATAAATTTGCAAAGGCAAATGAAATAGAAGTAAATAGAACAAAATTTGAGGCGCTTTATGGACAAGGAATGGTTAATCGGAGAAAAAATAATTTTAGTAAAACCTCAAACTTATATGAATTTAAGTGGAATTTCTGTCAAAAAATTCAAGGACTTTTTCAAAATAGAAGGAGACAAAATAATAATTATCCATGATGATATTGATACAGAAGTAGGCAAAATAAGGATTAGAAAAACAGGTGGTGCTGGAACTCATAATGGAATGAAATCGATTGTACAAGAGCTTGGAAATAAGGATTTTTATAGAATTAAGATAGGAGTTCGGAAAACCAGAAGAAGGGCAAGATTTAGCAGAATTTGTTTTGAGTAATATTGAAAATAGAGATATAATAGAGGAAGGCATAGAAGATGCGGCAAAGGCTGTAAAAGAAGTTATTTTGCATGGAATAGATGCTGCGATGAACAAATACAATTAAGCAAAAAGAGAGGGATTGTTTTTGAAAGAGATATTTATAAACAAAGTAGAGAATATATCAAAAATTGTACTTATAGAAAATGGAAATGTAATTGAAAAGTATGAAGAAGATGATAGAAAAAAAAGATTAGAAGGAAAAGTTTACCTGGGAAAAGTGCAAAATGTTTTACAAGGTATGCAGGCTGCTTTTATCGATATTGGCGAAGATAAGAATACTTTTATTCATTTAAAAGATATACTTCCAAAGGTTAATGTAGCTAAAAATCCTAATGTAGAACAAGAAAAAAATATTAAAAAGCTAGTAAAACAGGGAGATAAGATTTTAATACAAGTAAAAAGAGATTCTGGGCATATAAAGGGTGCAAAAGTTTCAACTCATATAAGTTTACCAAGTAGATATTTTGTACTTATGCCAGATATAGATATAAGGACGATTTCTCAAAAGATAGAAGCAGAAGATGAAAGAGGAAGATTGAATAAAATTGTAGATGAGATACTTCCAAAAGGATTTGGTGTTATTATTAGGACATCTGCCTTAAAAAAGAATAAAGAAGAATTAGAAAAGGATTTGAATTCAGTAATTTCTATTTGGAAAGATATAGAAGAAAAGAGAAAAGATGAAAATGGAAATATACCAAAAGTAGTATATGAAGGACAGACATTCATAGAGAAACTTCTTATAGATTTAGTAGATAAAGATATTGAGAGAATAGTAGTAAATGATGAAAAGAACTATGATGAAGTAAATAGAGTAATTCAAGGACTAAAAGAAGAAGTAAAAATAGAGTTAAGAAAGAAAGAGAATATATTTGATATATACGACATTGAAGAGCAGCTAGAAAAGTCAGAACAGAGAAAAATATGGCTTAGATGTGGTGGATTTATTACTATTGATAAAACAGAAGCACTTACTGCGATTGATGTAAATTCAGGAAAATACATAGGAAGCAAAGATTTGGAACAAACTGTTTTTAAGGTTAATAAAGAAGCAAGTGAAGAGATTGCAAAGCAACTTAGACTTAGAGATATAGGTGGAATTATAATAATCGACTATATTGATATGCAAAGTGATGAACATAAGGAAAAGATTATACAAGTACTTGAAGAAAATTTCAAAAAAGATAGGTCAAAGACACAAATTGTAGGCTTTTCAAAACTTAATCTTTTGGAAATGACAAGAAAACATATGAAAGGAGGAGAATAGAATGTCTTTAATAACATTTTTAGCAGGAGTGTTAATTTTATTTATTATTTTAAAAATCTTAGCATTACCTATGAAATTAATAATCAAATTTGTAATTAATGCAGTTATTGGTGGAATTATAATATATGGATTAAGCTTTCTAGGAATAGGCATAGTTATAAATTGGATAACTACGCTTATTGTGGGATTTTTAGGAATTCCTGGTGTAATTATTGTAGCAATTTTACAATTTGTATTTCATATATTCTAAAAAAATTTATAGCTAGTAAGACATAAAGTCCACACAGGGTAGTTATCTATGATTTTTGAAAGACACCGAGCATACGACCAAACGAGCTAAAAGCGAGTGCGAAATGAAGTAACCAACATTTTAAGCACGAAGTGCGTTTTCTTTTGGAGGCTACGACACCAAGGTGTTCGAAAAAATCCATAGATAACTACCCGTTTGCAGGAATTGTTTGAATTTTAAAGCTATAAATTTTTTTACAATAAAGACGCCACACAAGGAGCAACAAGCGCAAACACAGACAGCACCATAATCACAACCCCAGCCATTTTATTTCCCTCGTGTTTGTACTCATATATTGCATATCCAAGAGTTTTAAAAAATGCAAATAAACTTAATAATAAAACAGTAAAAAACATATTTCCTCCAATTCTATGAGATTAGATAACTAGAGACTACATCAAGGTCAACATTTACATCAAAAAAGGAGTTTTGATAATTGTCTAGCCAATTATATTCTAACCATTTATCCCAAGTTCCAAAATATTTAACTGCATATCTTCCAAATAAATCTATATCAGATTTAAATTCTTTTGAAGTTTTATATAAATAATCTTCTACATTAGATTTCACATAAGAAGATGCATAGTTTTTAATTAACTCCAAATTATCTTTTTCAAAGTAATTAGAATTTTTTTCAGAAGAAAGAATTTTTGCATTAATTTTAATATCAGTTGAAATATAAGGAGAGTTGTTTACTAGTTCTACCTTGTTTATAGTATCTCTATCCAAAGTCAAGTATAAGTCTATGACAGTGTCTTGATTAAAAGGATTAGGGATAGAAATAATAGCTTCTTCCATTTCACTAATGACCATCAAATGACAAAGCGTTTCAACACCAGAAAGTTCTCCGTACAAGCATATCATCTTTGAATACTGCAAGCCCAACTACATCAATATTAGAGGAAGGTTTGTTGCTACTTCCAGAATTTGATGTGGTTTCACCTGCAATTGTGTCAGTATCGGTGTTGGATTCGCCAGAAGCGGATGTTGCATTATCTTTACTACTTGAAGAAGTAGTAGAGCCAAGTATTGCACATGCTTCACCAAATGTATCTGTTATTCTGTCAAAAACATTTGCAATGTTTATATTTGAGGTATATCCTGTGTATTTGCTAGAGGTTGCAATTATCTCATAATATTTTGCAGTGATACTTTCAATTTCTGACCTTGATTCTGATAAAAAGTCATAAGCAGTAGAACGAGAAATAATTACATTACAATCAGGTCTAAGTTCTACATTATTTATTAAAGTATATACAATCTCTGAAATACCGAGTTTTAGCAATTTCCTCAGATATAACTAATACTTTACAATGTGACAAATTAAGCTTTTTGCTTATATATCCGGTTTGCAAGGCTTATACCTGATTCTATTGAAGAAGCTTCAAGTGTATCTATAACAGTATCATTTCCTTCAGATGAGCCACCTTCAGATGAGTTTTTTGATGGAATAGATAACTGAAAACTTACTTTTAAATCATTTTTCTCGCCGTACATCAATACCAATTCCAACAACATAAGCAACATCGTTAATATCCTTTTTCGTGTAAAAGTCACTAATAGTAAAGCTTATGAGGATGAGTACAACAAAGAGCATATTTATAGCTTTATTCACTTAAAGTCTCGCCCCTTTCTTTAATCTTTTTTTCTTTTTGAAGTATGCAAATATGAGCATTATACCTGTAAAAACAAATACAATACTTATAGATATATATTTATAGAAAGACCTTTCAAAAGTATTAATATCAGATGTGGTTCTTGGAATTAGAGCAATTGTAAATAAAAATGCTGCAAAACAAAATACCATTGCTCTTTCATAACGTATATTAGTCATTCTTTTAAAGGTAGCTAATGTAAAATGCATAGTAATTGCCAAATAGTTAAATATAGACATTATCCAAATTAATATAAATATTGCATCAATTCTTTGTACAAATTGTCCAAAATTGGCTCTTCTTGAAAGTATATAAATAGAGAGTGTATTATTTATTTCTGTAATTGAAGGAATTAAGAAAAGCAAAGCAATAACGCCGAGTATTAAATAAATCGAATATACAATGATTGAAATAATACTAGATTTTTTTAGTTCTTTTCCACTTCCAATGTAAGGTATCAAAAATGGAATAATAATTGTACTACTAAATGCAAATATATTAGTAAGGCCAGATACAAATGTATCATATACTCCGTAACCTAAAATAGGTAATGCTCTTTGAGGTATAAAGTTTGAAGCAGAAGATACAAAAATGAGTATCATACTAATTAATATAATAGGAATAGTGATTAAGGTAACTCTAGATATTGCTTTAAACCCAAATAAATTCATCACAACAGCAATTGTAACAAATACTAATACAACGATTTCACGGTCAACATTTGGGAAGTATATAAGAACTAAGCTTTCTGCAAAGGTTCTTATAACAAAAGCAGAAATAGTCGTGAAATATATACATATTATTATACTAAATACATTTTTTAGAAATTTTCCACCAGCATATTCGGAAATATCAATAAGATCTTTCCCAGGGAACAGTTTAAATACCTTATATGCTAAGAAAAAGACAAGCATTACTATAATAAATATATATACTAGATTTAATATAGTAGATGAACCAGTACTTGTAATTAAGTGATTTGGCATATTTAATATGATGTGTGAAATCATAACTGTGATTATGATTGATGCGGCTTGGAATACGCCCATTTTTGTTTCTTTCATAAAATGCTCCTTTCTAGTATTTCCATTTCCTACTAATCTTATCCTCTTTGACAGGTCTTTTTGTGTTCAAATAATCTCTTCTTCTTTCTCTTTCCCATAGAGGAGGTAAGAAGTATTTTGCAGATTTATTTTTAGAAAATGGTGCATAAGGACTTAGGAAAGATACACCAAATGAGTTTATATGTGCAAGCATTGTTAAATGGAAAATAAAGCAAAAAGCAATCCCTAAAAATCCTGCAAAATATCCTAGAATTATATATAAAAATCTAATTAAACGGATGTGAAATCCGAAATGAGTAATCTGGAATTGCAAAAGCTGTTATACCAGCGAGAGCAACTATAATAACAAGTATTGGACTTACGATGTTTGCAGAAACCGCAGCATCTCCTAAAATAAGGGCTCCGAACGATACCTATTGCTTGACCGAAGCGGAGCAGGAACTCTTACTCCAGATTCTCTAATTAATTCCAAAGATATTTCCATTATCAGTATCTCAAAGATAACTGGAAATGGCACATTACTTCTAGATGCAACTATTGCAAATAAAAGCTCTGTTGGGACTAGTTCTTGATGGAAGGTAGTTATTGCAACATATAGTCCTGGAAGTAGTAAAGTAATAAAAAGTGCAAGAAATCTTATTGCTTTAAGTAAATTTGCAAGCTGGAATTTTATATTTTTATCTTCTGCTGAAGATAAAAAGTCTAAAAGTACAGCAGGAGCAACTAAGCCATAAGGAGAGCCATTTACTAAAATTGCAACTCGTCCTTCCAATATATATGAGGCAAGCCTATCTGGTCTTTCTGATGATATTACTTGTGGGACACTAAACTTAGAATCTTCAATTAGTTGTTCAAGTTGACCAGAAGATACTAGATAATCTATACCAATATTTTCTATTCTATGTTTTACTTCTTTTACAAGTTCAGAATTTGCAACATTTTTCAAATAGCAGATTGCAACTTGTGTATTGCTGATTTTTCCAACAGTTGTATCTTCAATTATTAAATTTTCACTATTTACAATTCTTCTTATTAAGCTTGTATTTGTACGTATTGCTTCGATAAAACCTTCTTGCGCACCTCTTATTACACTTTCATTTTCAGGAGCAGCAACACTCCTTTTTTCAAAACCTTTAGCATCTATTACAAAAGCTGAATTTATAGTATCTATAAAAAGAGCAGAGTTGCCAGCATTTACTTTAGAAATTACATCTTTAAATTTCTTTTCAGTAGAAACATCATTTTGAGGTACAAGGCATTCTAAAACATAGTTTTCTATGTCAAATTTTTTAACTCTTTTTACAGTAACATTGTTTGTCACTGCAGTACTTACCACTTCATTATCATCATTTGTCATATTTGATGCATTTTTTATCATTAAAGGTTCTATTACGAATTTGTTTATCTGTTCACTATTAATCATACCATCAATAAATAGTAAAAATGCTGAATATTGTTTACCTCTGATATTGATAAAGAACTCACGAATTTTTATATCACTATTTATATCGAAGTGATATTTAGTTTTTATACACTCTTTATTTACAGCAATTGAAGGATAAACGGCTTCTGCTTTTTCTTTCTTAGTCTCTTCATTAGATTTTGGTTCTCTTTTTGCATTTGGAAGTATGAAGTTGTATTCGCTAGGTGCCTTATAAGTTATTAAATTAATAAAATCATCTAAAAATTTCATAGTAATTGTTATTATTTCTCAAAACTTTATAATTATGTATAAAAAGGAATAAAATATTTGAAAATATAATTTTATATTGACAGATGCAATATTATTGTGACACAATAGTTATATAAAATAATACACATTTATAATTATACGAGGAGGCTAGTATGAAAAATAGAAAAAGAATAATAATGTTAATTTTATTAATTGTGTTTAGTATAATAGTAGGAGGAACAGAATCTTATGCTCACTTAGGTGAAAAACATAGGGGAGAAGAGCATTATTATTATTGCAGAGGACATGGTGCACATTTGCATAATAACGGAGTTTGTCCATATAGTGAAGGAGAATATAATGGTAGGAGAGAAAATAAGTGGAGTAGCGAGAGTAAAAATCTAATTCAAAAATCAAGCAATAAAAATAACATTAGAATAGATAATGCAATTGGATTAAGCCAATTATTAACATGTGCTTTCATCAGTGGTGGAGGATATTTAGGATACAGAAAATTAAAGAAATAGTGAGGTAAAACTATGATAAAATTTACAAAAATGGAAGGTTTGGGCAATGACTATGTATATATAGATTGCACAAAAATGGACGAAAACGAGATAAATCATATAGCAAGTTTAGCTGTGCCTATTAGTGATAGGCATTTTGGAGTGCGGAGGAGATGGCATAATTTTAATTTGCAAAAGTGCAGTAGCAGATTTTGAGATGAGAATGTTTAATCAAGATGGTAGTAGGTCAGAAATGTGTGGAAATGGAATAAGGTGTGTAGGGAAATTTGTGTATGATAAAGGTCTGACAAATAAGACAGAAATAAAAATAGAAACTCTAGCTGGAATAAAAGAACTAAAACTATATGTAGATGATAAAAACAAAGTAAGGGAAGTAACAGTAAATATGGGAAAGCCTATATTAGATGCTAAAAGTATTCCCGTGATTTCAGATGAGGAGCCAGTAAAAAATTTAAAAATAAATGTATTAGATAGAGAATTTATATTTACATGCGTTTCTATGGGAAACCCACATGCAATTACAGTTGTAGATGATGTAGAACATTTTGATGTGGAGAAGTATGGGAAAATACTAGAAGTAGATGAGCATTTTCCTAAGAAAGCAAATATAGAGTTTATACAAATATTAGATAAAAATACTGTAAAAATGAGAGTGTGGGAAAGAGGAACAGGAGAAACTCTTGCTTGTGGTACAGGTGCATCTGCGGTGTGTGTGGCATGTACACTAAATGAGCTTGTAAATGCAAAAGAAGAGGTTACAATAAAGCTTCTTCGGTGGAGAGCTTAAAATAAAATGGGATGAAAATGTGTTTATGACTGGACCAGCGGTAACAGTATTTGAAGGAGCAATTGATTTATAAAAAATATTTCTATAAATTATTGCAATATACGACAATATATTATAAAATTATAAAAAGAATTTGTTTTTATAAAAAATAAAACAAATTAATATATCACAAAATGTAAAAAACTTTTTTTAAAGTATTGCTAAATATGACAAACATTTTAAAATAAAGCTTGTATACTTAAAGAAAAAGTGAGAAAAGGTGGTAAGGATGTTTCAAAATATAACAGAGGAAGAAAAGCAAGAAAAGACAATAGAAGAACAAGAGTGGACAAGCAAGATAAATATAAAAGAGATTTTAAGTAAAGTATTTACAAAACAAAATATACTTGTATATATAATATCATTTATGGTGTCAATGGTAAGCACTGTAAATGGTATTGCTCCATTTGCATTAGCTATATTTGCAGCAACGCTTTCAAATGGACTTCCAGCAGGTGTTGTTTTTGTTTTTTCTTTAATAGGTACATTAATTCGGGATAGGTGGAGGAGAAGCACTTAATTTTATACTTACAGCACTTGTGTTTGTTGGTATGGTACTTATATTTAAACCATGGTATGAAGAAGAATATAAAAGCGAGAGAAGAAGACTTGGAAAATATGTAATATTAAGTGTTATAGCTGTACAAATTGTACAAATACTATTTAGAGGATTTTTACTTTATGATTTGTTTTTAGCTATTACAACAGGTGTTATAACGTACATATTCTATAAAATATTTTCAAATTCCTTGATTACAATAAGTGAATATGGACTAACAAAAGTATTTACAATAGAAGAGGTTGTAGGTGCAAGTCTTATGCTATCAATTGCAGTTACTTCATTTGGGGGGCTTGAGATTTTTGGATTTGAGGTAAAAACTATTCTTTGTATACTTATAGTACTAGTTTTGGGTTGGAAACAAGGAATATTAATTGGGGCAGCCAGTGGTATTACAATAGGAGCGGTACTTGGTGTAATTGGAGGAAATTCAGAGATGCTTATTGCGTCTTTTGCAATTTCTCGGAATGATTGCAGGATTTTTAAGTAGATTTGGCAAAGTAGGAGTAATTTTAGGGTTTATAGCAGGAAACATCTTGCTTTCTTATGTTTCTACAGGAAATACGATACAAATAATAGGGCTTAAAGAAATAATTATTGCATCACTTGGGCTTTTACTCATACCAAAAAAAGTACAGATAAATGTAGCAGATTTTTTTGCAAAAGATTTGTATTTACCAGTTCGGTGCAAATTATGAGTTAGAAAGCAGTACAGATACAGTGTATAAGCTAAATACTGTTTCAGAAACGATAAATGAAATATCTAGAACATATAATGAAGAAAGCAAGAGGGTAGCAAATAGTGAAGATAGCAAAGAAGCTTTTATTGATGTACTTGAGGAGAAACTTAAAAATTTAAAAGAAAATGTTTTATATGATGATTTAATAGATGAGGAAAATGGCTTATCAAGTGAAATTTTTGAGGTTTTACAAGATAAAAATGAGGTAACAAAAGAAGATATTTTGGCTCTTTTAGAAAAAAGAAATGAATATATAATGGGATTCGATGATTTTGATACTAATATGCAGATTGAAAATGACTTAAATAAGGTACTAAGAATTATAAATGATACATATAAAATAGGAAAAATAAATCACCTTTGGAAAGAGCGTATGAAAGAAAACAAGAAAGTTATAGGAGCTCAATTAGAGGGCGTTTCTAAAGCTATATCTAGTGTCGCAAATTCTATTAATAGAAAAAAAGAAACAAATTTTGAAGAAGAAAAACGTGAGATAAAAATGCTTTGTATGCAAAAGGAAATAACTCTTGTAGATATTAGTATAGAGCAAAATAAAAATGGTAGATATGTTGTAAATACATATATTAATTCATGTGAAGATGAAGAAGAGTGTAGAACTTATGAAATAGAAAATATACTTTCAAAAGTGCTAGATGCACAAATTGTTTTGCAAAAAGAAAACTGTGGGATTAAAATAAATGAAAAGCTTTGCAAGCAAGTATATGTTTCAAAGGACAAGTTTGTAATTCAAATTGGAATTGCAGAGGAGACAAAAAAATATTCTGACATGTCAGGAGATTCTAATGTGCAGACTAGACTTGATGATGGTAAATATTTGGTTGCAATAAGTGATGGGATGGGAAGTGGCGTAGAAGCCAATAATTCAAGTAGGACTGCAGTTAAAATGCTAAATAGGATGTTAAGTAGTGGGTTTGATAGAGATACATCATTAGAATTAATAAATAGTAGTATGTATATAAACTCAAAAGAGGACAGCTATGCGACTTTAGATGTTGCAATACTAGACCTTTATACAGGTAATATGGAGTTTATGAAAAACGGTGCATGTCCAACATTTATAAAAAACAATAAGAATGTAAGTGTTGTAAAGTCAATATCGCTTCCAGCTGGAATATTAGATAAAGTAGATTTAGTAGTATATGATAAAGATTTAGAAGACGGAGATATAATTGTAATGTGTTCAGACCGGAATACTAGAGTCTAATATTGAATATGAGAATAAAGAAGTTTGGGTAAAGAATTTACTAGAAGAAATTGAGACGGATAATGTGCAAAGAATTGCAAATATAATACTTGCTCAAGCAATAGATAATGGAGTTGGAGTTGCTAAAGATGATATGACTGTTATTGTAACAAAGGTAAAGAGAATATAAAATGTAAAAGTTAATATTCAAAGATTAAAAAACTTAAAGTCCGCGCAGGGTAGTTTTATCTATGATTTTTGAATAACACCGAGTAAGCGATCAAACGAGCTTTGCGAGTGCGAAATGGAGTAACCGACATTTTGAGCACGAAGTGCGTACAGGTTGGAGATTACGACACCAAGGTGTTAGAAAAAATCCATAGATAACTACCCGTGGCAGGACAGACAGAACTTTAAAATTATGAATATTAACTTTTTTCTTATATTATTCCCAATTTTTTCATTTCATATGATAAAGCTTCTTTTGTTTTATCTGTAACTTCTGTAAGGGGAAGCCTTGGTGTTCCAAAATCATATCCCATTAGGTTTAAAGCTGCTTTTACAGGGATAGGGTTTACTTCTGCAAATAAAGCAGAGGTTAAAGGTATGCTATCTAATTGAAAATTTCTTGCATCTTCTATATTTCCGATTTAAGAAATCATCTACCATTTTTGATGTTCTCTTAGGTGCTACATTTGATAATACAGAAATTACACCAAGCCCACCAAGAGAAAGTATAGGAAGTACTTGGTCATCATTTCCACTATATATGTATAAATTATCTTTGCAAAGGTTTGCAATTTTTGCAATTTGTGAAAGGTCACCACTTGCTTCTTTTATTGCAACTATATTTGGAATTTTTGAAAGTTCTAAGCAAGTTTTGGGCTCTATGTTTACTCCAGTTCTTGATTTTACACTATATACTATTATTGGAATAGATACAGAATTTGCAACTGCTTCATAGTGTTTTATAAGACCGCTCTTGTGTACATTTATTATAATAAGGAGTTACAAGTAAAAGACCATCTACACCAACACTTTCTGCATATTTTGACATTTCAATGCAAGTTTTAGTATTATTTCCACCAGTTCCAGCAATAATTGGAACTCTTTTTTTGGCAGTATCTACTGCAAATTTAATTGTATCTTTTTTCTCTTGTTCTGTCATTGTTGAAGATTCACCTGTTGTTCCACAAACAATAATTGCGTCAATTCCTTCATTAATTTGAAATTCGATAAGTTTTTTAAATTCATCAAAGTTTACTCCACCGATTTTCTATAAATGGTGTTGCAATAGCTGTCCCACAGCCTTTAAAAATAGGATTTTTCATTTATTTTTCATTCCTTCCTAAAAAATAAATTTTTTAAAGATTATATAATTATATACTTCTTTAATAATACTTATTATATTTAATAATTATGAAATTTGCAAGAAAAAATATAACAAATAATTTACATTGAACTATTTTGATGATATAATTAATATTCAAAAATCTTTGAAAGGAGAATTATTTACAAGCAGTTCGTAATTATTTTGTATGGAGGTGCAACTTATGTCAGTGTTTAAAACTGGGTTTAGATCTGGGCGATCGAAAACCACTAGCTTTTATTCTCCAAGAGGAACAGGAATCAGAACTGAGCCGCCTGAAGTTTGTCTGGGGGCACCTGGAATTGACCTCGATGGTCCTCATGCCACGTTTGGAGGAAGTTTCAGACCGGGAGACAGTGGGAGAGGTTCGAAAAATTCAGAAAAGAAAGATTAATTCTCCAATTCAGTCCTAGTTGGCACTGAATAAGTAGTAATCCCCTGGCTTTAGCCAGGGGATTACTATAAGCAAAAATGGCGAAAAATTGCCGGTTTTTTGCTTTTAAGATGAAAAATGACGATTTACTTTAAAATTGCTGTTTTGTATATTAAAATATTTCTTTTAATACAGTAAATATTTATAGAATTTATCTTTATATCAAAATTAATTACAAATTTTTCAAAAAAAAGTATACAAATTATGTTTTTAGTGCTATACTATATTAGATATTTTTAAGGAGGAGAAGGAAAATGAAAAAACATTTAAGAAAAACAAAAATTGTATGCACAATCGGACCAGCTAGTGAAGACAAACTAGCCGAATTAATGGAAGCTGGTATGGACGTAGTAAGAATAAACTTCTCACACGGAAGCTACCCAGAACAAGCAGAAAAGGTTGAAAAATTCTTTGAAGCAAGAAAAAATGCAGGTAAGCCAGTTGCATTATTATTAGACACACAAGGTCCAGAAGTTAGAACAGGTAAATTAGTAGAAGCACCTGTAGAATTAGTAAAAGGAGAGAAATTTACTCTTGTAAATGATGATATAGAAGGTGATAGTACAAGAGTATCTGTAAGCTATAAAGAGCTATATAAAGACGTACAAGTAGGGACAAAAATACTTTTAGATGATGGATTAATAGGTCTAGAGGTTACAGAGATTAATGGAAAAGATGTGGTATGTAAAATATTGAATGGTGGACATCTTGGAAATAGAAAAAGTGTAAACATCCCAGGAGTACATTTAAGTTTACCAGCTCTAAAAGAGAAAGATATTCAAGATTTAATAGATGGTGCAAAACATGGATTTGATTACATTGCTGTATCATTTGTAAGAAGTAAAGAAGATGTTGCAGCTGTTAGAAAAGTACTAGATGAAAATGGCGGAAAAGACATAAAGATTATTTGTAAAATTGAAAATCAAGAAGGATTAGATAATCTTGAAGAGATAATTGATAATTCAGATGGTGTAATGGTAGCAAGAGGAGACCTTGGAGTAGAAATACCTTTCCAAGAAGTTCCAGTTGCTCAAAAAGATATGATAAAAGCTTGCAATAGAAAAGGAAAAGCAGTTATCACAGCTACACAAATGCTTGAATCTATGACACATAGCCCAAGACCAACAAGAGCAGAAGTAAGCGATGTTGCAAACGCTATATATGATAGAACTGGAGCAATTATGCTTTCAGGAGAATGCGCAATGGGAGAATACCCATTAGAGTGTGTTCAGGCAATGGTTGATATTTCTGAAAATATTGAGTCTAAGATAAAATATTGGGAAAGATTTAATAACAAATATCAAAAAGTTGAAACAGATGATTTAGAATATAATGTAAATTATACAGTGTGCAGAATGGCTAGAAAAATTAATGCAAAAGCTGTTGTAGCTTATACAGATACAGGTAATACAGCAAGATATTTATCAGGTCTTGGAATTAAATGCCCAGTATTTGCAGTAACATCAAATGAAAAAACATATCATCAATTAGCATTAGTATGGAATGTATTCCCAATATTGTTACCAGCAAAAGATACAATCAATGATTTACTAGAAATAGGTATTGAAAAACTAGAGAAAGAAGGATACCTAGAAAAAGGAGATAAGGTAATAATTGCAGGAGGTTCACAAATTCTCCCAACTAGAAAAAATAGCAAGACTATCGGAGGAGTAATAGAAATTTAGGCAAATTGCTTGACAAGTGAGGAAAAATTTAGTATAATATCTAAGCATATTAAAAAGATGAATGTTTGGCTTATTTAGAAAGTCAAATACTATACAAAGTCGTAATAAAAAGGAGGTAATTTGAAATGGCACAACCAAAAAGAAGATGGTCAAAAGCAAGAACAGGATTAAGAAGATCTACATGGAAAGTAGAAAAACCAAGTATTGCGACTTGCCCACATTGTCATGAGCCTGTATTACCACACAGAGCTTGCACAAACTGTGGATATTATAATGGAAAAGCAGTTATTTCAGTAGAAGAAGAGAATGCGTAAATTAAAAAGTAAGATAAAAGAAGCACATCTTAAAAGGATGTGTTTTTTTCATGTAAGTATCACTAAACTCTACAAGATTACATAATATATATTATACAAAAAATAAGGAGGAATTAAAATGTGTAATTGTAGACGTAGAAAATGTTGTTGTTTAAATAATCCCGGTAATCAAGATCATAATCAATATGAAACTTTATGTAATAATGTAGCAGGTGATACAGATAATAGCTATAATTGCAATTGTAGTTGTGGATTTGATGAAGAAGATAATGGCTTCCCAACAAATCCTATGTATGCACAAAGCTATGTACCTGTTCAAGTAATGGATAATACTTTTATGCCTTGCTCAGGAATGCATAAAGGAACAATATTTCCAGAACTTGTAAGTGAATATTGTCCAGGTCAATCTATGGCACAAATACAGTATCTTAGAGACACAAACCCTATAAAAGGAGGTTGTAACGGATGAATGAAGATATAGAAATGTTAGATGAAATAGAGAGTAGAATTTCTTGTACATGTACTTGCAAAGACAATAATGATACAACTCGTGAAGAGATGATACATCAAATAAAATGTTATAATTTTGCTGTAATTGAACTTGCACTTTATCTTGATACTCATCCAAACGATGAAAGAGCAATATGTTTGCACAATAGTTATAGCAAGACATTAAAGGAATTAAAAGATAAATATCAAAAAGTATATGGCCCACTTAGTATATATTACCCTTGCAATAAGTGGCGTTGGCTTGAAGAGCCTTGGCCATGGGAAGGAGGTAATGTTTAATGTGGACTTATGATAAAGTACTAGAATATCCTGTAAATATAAAGGAAACAAATACTGAACTTGCAAAAAATATTATATCTCAATATGGTGGGCCTGATGGAGAGCTTGCTGCATCACTTAGATATTTATCACAAAGATTTGGGATGCCAGACCAAAAATCAAAGGCTATATTGAATGATATAGGAACAGAAGAACTAGCTCACTTAGAAATAGTTGGAACAATAGTGCACCAATTAACAAGAAATGCAACAATAGAGGAAGTAGAAAGAGGAGGCTTAGCCCCTTATTATACAGATCATGGTCTTGGAGTATATCCTCAGGCAGCAGCTGGTATGCCATTTACAGCAGCATATCTTGCAGTAAAAGGTGATCCAATAGCTGACCTTCAAGAAGATTTAGCTGCAGAGCAAAAAGCAAGAGCAACTTATGAAAAACTAATAGATTTATGTAGAGATTATCCAGATGTATTAGATCCATTAAAATTCTTAAGAGAAAGAGAAATAGTCCATTTCCAAAGATTTGGAGAGGCACTACGTGGAGTACAAGATAGACTTGCAGAAAAGAAATTTTATATGAATAGTAATAATCCAATATTTGTAAATAATAGTAATATGAATACAAATATGATGAATAATCAAAACATGATGAATACAAATAACAACAGTTGTGGCTGTGGAAGATAAGATATAAGAATTTTGTTGCTTCCGCAATAACAAAGAAGATTAGCCTGTACATTTTGTATGGGCTAATTTTTATGAGTTAAATAATCTGGGGAAAAATAGAAAGAAAATTAAGAAAAATATAGAAAAACAAAAGCACTAAGTATATAATTTGTTTTGACTAGAAACAAGTAAATGAACAAGATGAATGGAACAATAACAGAAATAATAACAAATAAAGCAGATAAAGCAGAAAAGAAAATAAAAGAAGAATTAGCAAGTAGGATACCAGAACCAAAAGCAGTAAAG
>JAAVZQ010000050.1 GCA_022791735.1 Clostridia bacterium | reverse complement strand
TTAGGTTTAAAAGTATTGAAAAACTATACTTAAAATGATAATATATAAATATAAGAAATGTTTGAAAATCTAATAAAATTACAAATAGATGTCTAAAAATATTGAAATCTTAGGAAATCCCCAAAATCAAAAACTCATACTAGATTGGCAACTTGATTGCAATAATTATGTAAATGTGATATAATTTATTTATAACCCTAGTTTGGGAAATTTTTTGAAAGGGGGCAAAATCATGATAGATCGTGATTTGCCAAGATGTCAATTACCTCGTGAGCAGCACGAAGAGAGGCAGTCGTACCATTTGTTATATGGTGCAAGCCTTAAGAAGTCAGTGGAAATTCGGAACGAAATCGGCTGGGACGTAGAGAACGTAGAGAACGTAATGGCTGATAAACCCCAAGGTGTTTTTGTTCCTATGGCGAAGTCGTATGCGACCATACCATTTGGAGCAGCGAACACCGTCGAAAAGGCCGGCTGCATCTGCTTTGTATCGTATTATCTTTTGCAAAAGTACGATGCAGACAGAACAATGCCTTTCCTTGAGTGGGTAGACGAGATTGTGCGAAAGGGGTACAGAACATGGAAATTTAGCAAGTATTCCGGTACCTTCTCATCCCCTAATGTCGATTTAGATGAGGCGAAAGCACGGTTTGAGGGCGTTGTAGACCTCACAGACTGTGACACGGAAGAAAAACTTATAGGAAAGCTCGGTGAACCCGTAGGTATCGGCGGCAGCGTGTTCCTGATGGACAATGTAATTTCTTGCTTGTCTGGTGGGAAGGCTAAAGCAGTAGAGGATACCAGAATAAAGTCTGTTACAGGTATCATAAACAACCTGAAGCACAATTTCTGGGTACCCCTTAGGGTAAACAATGCGATTTACCACGATGATGAAACTCGGACTGAAGGACATTATGTTTCACTCTATGGAGTGAAGGATGGAATGGCTTTTGTCTGGGATTCGAGCATTGGCGACGTAAAGCTTCCACTCAGTAGACTGATGAAAGCAGCGGTTGCCGACAAAGGGCTCATCACAGCTTGGGACATCAGATTTTTAGAGCATAAGTAAATCTGCTAAAACAAGGACATAAGGAGGAATGATATCAAAAAAAGCTATGGATGAACTTATTTAGTTTATCCATAGCTTCCTTTTTTGTGTTTAGAGTTGTTCATTATATTCATCTATATATCTTATAATATTTTAAATAATATTCATAAATAAGACGAAAAAATGTGAATAAATTATGAATTTACTTGATATTTTTTTCTATATTATATATAATATGTTTAGCTTTTTGTAAATTTAACAATTGAAAAATAATCAGAATCTTGCGTCGTTGATGCTCAAGCAAGGTCACTATCTGCGTACCAACGTACATATCTGTGACACTTGTTTTTACACGCCTAGCAATATACTAATTCTTTTTCAATCTTATGAGAATAATATAAAATGGAGGAATATACATGTTTTGTGCTTTAATAATGGCAGGAGGAAAGGGAACTAGATTTTGGCCTAAGTCAACAGAAGAAAAACCAAAGCAATTTTTGAATTTAATAGCTGATAAAACAATGATACAGCTTACATATAATAGATTACTTAAGATTATGCCGAAAGAGAGAATATTTGTTGTAACAGGAGAAAGATATAAAAAGCAAGTTCAAAACAACCTTACTGATTTGCCAGAAAAAAATATTATAATAGAACCAGAGGGCAGAAATACTGCACCTTGCATTTTGCTTGCGTGTTTATATATTAAGGAAATATACAAAGAGGCGACAGTTGCAGTTGTTCCATCAGACCATGCAATAAAAAATACAGATGAGTTTTGCAATGTTTTACAAATTGCAAATAGCTATGTGGAAAATGAAAATAGAGATGCTATAGTTACAATAGGAATAACACCCAATAGGCCAGAAACAGGTTATGGATATATAAAATTAAAAGATAAAGATGGACAAGTTATAAAAGTAGATAAGTTTGTAGAAAAGCCAAATTTAGAAAAAGCAAAAGAATATTTAGAAGCTGGAGAATACCTTTGGAATGCAGGAATGTTTATATTTGATATAAACAGCATGTTAAAAGAATTAGAGGCAAATTACTCTGGCTATAATGTTCTAAAAGAATTACCAAGTATTGAAGAAAAAGATTATCCCAAAAAGCTTAAAAAGCTTTATCCAGAATGTGAGTCTATATCAATAGATTATGCAGTAATGGAAAAATCACAAAGTATTTATGTAGTACCAGGTGATTTTGGTTGGGACGATATTGGAACATGGACATCACTTGAAAGATATATAGAAAAAGATGAGAATGAAAATATATTAAGCCGGAGATATTGTAACATATAATTCTAAGCATAATATAGTCTATTCAGGAGATAAAAAGGTAATTTTATTAGATGCAGAAGATATATTTTGCATAGATTCAGATGGAGCACTTGTCATAGGGCGTAGGAATAGTATAAATAAGGTACATGAACTTAGAAATAAATAGGATTGAACAAGAATTAATATTGCAATTCACAGCTTAAAGTATTGTATGTCCTGCCACGGATAATTATTAATAATTTTAATAAAACCTCCCCACCTTAAGAAAATGTATATTCGCAAAGCTCAAACATTTTCTAAAGTGTAAGAGTCTTATTAAGAATTATTAATGGAATTATCCTGCGCGGACCTTAAGCTATTTTAGCTGTGAATAGTAACATTAAATCAATGGTCTAAGATGCTGATTATTGTTCAATCGAGAAAGGATGATAATAATGAGAGTTGCAATAGTCCATGATTGGCTTACCAACATGGGGGGAGCAGAGCAAGTGATAATAAACTTTCACAAATGCTTCAAAGAAGCACCCATATACACAACATTCTATACACCAAATAATTTAAGCGATGAGCTAAAAGACATTGATGTACATACAAGTTTTTTGCAAAAGAAGAACAAAGACAAGATAAATCATAAAAAGTATTTTCCACTTATGCCACTAGCATTTGAGAACTTTGATTTAAATGAATATGATGTTGTGTTAAGCAGTAGTTCTTCATGTGCAAAAGGTGTACTTACAAAACCACGGAAGTATACATATATGTTATTGCCACACACCTATGCGTTATGCTTGGGAAAAGAGAGACGAATACATAGAGGGCATGGGAAAACTTAAAAGAAAATTGATTAAACTTTTAACTCATTATATGAGAATTTGGGATGTAGCATCAAGTAATAGAGTAGATTATTTTATTGCTAATTCAAATGAAGTAAAAACCAGAATAGAAAAACATTATAAAAGAGAAGCAGTAGTTATAAATCCACCAGTAAGGTGTAAACTATTTAATATATCAGATGTAGATGGAGATTATTATTTAGTATTATCGAGACTTGTAACATATAAAAGATTTGATTTAGCAGTAAAGGCATGTAAAGAGTTAGGAAGAAAGCTAGTGGTAATAGGAGATGGACCTGAAAGAGAAAATCTTCAAAAGATGGCAGAAGGAAGCGAAAATATTAAATTCCTAGGAAGACTTCCAGATGAAGAAGTAAAAAAATATATGGCAGAGTGCAAGGCACTTATTTTCCCTGGGGAAGAGGATTTTGGAATT
>JAAVZQ010000049.1 GCA_022791735.1 Clostridia bacterium | reverse complement strand
TCTTTCTAAATGCTCCATAATTCCTGGCACTAGAATATCTTCCCCATCACAAATCGCATCAACTTCAAGCTCTTTTCCAAGCATATATTTATCAACCAAAATTGGATGCTCTTGTACTGTTTTATTTATTTCATTTATAAATTCTGTAATTTCTCCATCATCGTAAGCAATCGCCATTCCCTGTCCACCTAATACATAAGATGGTCTAACAAGCACTGGATATCCTAAGCTATTTGCTACTTCTATAGCTTCCTTTGCTGTATATACTGTACTTCCCTTTGGTCTTAAAATACCACAATTGTTCAATGCCTCGTCAAATAGCTCTCTATCCTCTGCCCTATCCATATCCTCTTCAGCTGTACCAAGAATTTTAACACCCATATCCTTTAAAGCCTTTGTCAATTTGATAGCTGTTTGACCACCAAACTGAACTATTGCACCATAAGGCTTTTCAGTATTTACAACATTTTCTACATCTTCAGGTGTTAAAGGCTCAAAATATAGCTTATCTGCTATATCAAAGTCTGTACTAACAGTTTCTGGGTTGTTATTTATAATTATTGTTTCATAACCCTTTTTCTTTAATGACCAAGTACAATGAACACTACAATAATCAAACTCTATTCCCTGTCCAATCCTTATTGGTCCAGAACCAAGTATTAACACTTTCTTTTTATTTTCTTTGCTTATAGCCTCATTTTCGTCGTTATAGCTAGAATAATAATATGGTGTTTCCGCATCGAACTCTGCTGCACAAGTATCTACCATTTTGAAACATGCTTCTATCTTATTATCTTTTCTTAATTTTTTAATCTCTTCTACTGACACTTTAGTAAATCTTGAAATAACATTATCTGTATATCCATACTGTTTCGCTCTTTTTAATAACTCTACACTTAGATTTTTTGTTTTTAAATCTTCTTCTAGCATTACTAAATTATTTATCTTGCTAATGAAAAATGTATCTATTGTAGTTGCTTCATGAATTTGCTCTATTGTAAGTCCTCTTCTTAAATTCTCAGCAATTACCCAAATTGTCTCATTATTTACCTTTTTAAGTTCTTCCCTTATTTGGTCATTTGAAAATGCCGAATACTTAGGTAAATATAAACAATCTACATTTTCCTCTAAAGAACGTATTGACTTCATTAATCCTGCCTCTAAGTTTGTAGCAATAGCCATTACCTCTCCAGTCGCTTTCATCTGAGTTCCAAGTTCACGATTTGCAGTTAAAAATTTGCTAAATGGCCACTTTGGAACTTTTACTACAACATAATCAATTACAGGTTCAAAACAAGCATAAGTCTTACCTGTTACGGCATTTTTTATCTCATCTAAAGTATATCCGGATTGCAATTTTAGTTGCAACTTTTGCAATAGGGTATCCTGTTGCTTTTGATGCAAGTGCTGATGACCTACTTACTCTTGGGTTTACCTCAATTACTGCATATTCAAAGCTATTTGGATTTAATGCAAACTGTACATTACATCCACCCTCAATTTTAAGTGCAGAAATAATTTTAAGCGCCGATGTTCTAAGCATTTGATATTCTTTATCTGCAAGAGTTTGAGCAGGTGCAACAACTATACTATCCCCTGTATGAACACCAACTGGATTAATATTTTCCATACTACATACAGTAATACAATTTCCGTTTACTATCCCTAATTACTTCAAATTCTATTTCTTTCCAGCCAGAAATACATTTTTCAATAAGAACCTGATTTACCCTTGATAAATGTAAACCATTAGAAGTTATTTCTTTTAACTGTTCCTCAGTATAAGCAATACCTCCACCAGTTCCACCTAAAGTATATGCTGGTCTTACAATAACTGGAAGTCCTATCTCTCTTGAAAAACTTACAGCATCATTCACTGTATTTACAACCTTACTTGCAATACATGGTTCATTTATACTTTCCATTGTATCCTTGAAAGCTTGTCTATCCTCCGCATTTTTTATTCCCTCTGGAGATGTACCAAGTAATTTTATATTTTTCTCCTTCAAATATCCACACTCAGCAAGCTCCATAGCTATATTAAGCCCTGTTTGTCCTCCAAGATTTGGTAAAATACTATCTGGATTTTCTTTTTCAATTATCTTTTTAACTGTTGTAACAGTTAATGGTTCTATGTATATTTTATCTGCCATGTTTTTATCTGTCATGATTGTTGCTGGATTTGAGTTAACAAGTACAACCTCTAATCCTTCTTTTTTTAGTTCTGTACAAGCTTGTGTTCCTGCATAATCAAACTCCGCAGCCTGCCCAATAATGATAGGTCCAGAACCGAATTACTAATACTTTTTTTATAGCTTTATTTCTCATTATTTTTCTCCTTTTTTAGAAATATTATTTTATATAATCAAAAATAATAAAAATATGAACGTAAAGCGAATGTAGAATAATCGAGTTAGAAATACTAAGTGAATTTTACGGAAAGCGTTCACATACCTGTGGAAGGGTGCCGTCAAAGACACCTAGTATTTATACGAAGATTATTCGCCCCGAGCTTAAGTGAGTATTTTTATTATTTTTGATTTAATTTAAATCATACTTAAAAACTCATCAAATATATCGTTTGAGTCCTCTGGTCCTGGGCAAGCTTCTGGATGAAATTGCACTGTAAAAATTTTCTTATTTTTATAGCGTAATCCCTCAACTGTTTTATCATTTAAGTTTATATGTGATATTTCTGCGATCTCTGGGTTAATACTATCATCTTTTACATAATAACCATGGTTTTGTGATGTAATATGTATTTTTCCAGATTTTACATCCTTTACTGGATGATTTGGTCCTCTATGACCATACTTTAATTTTGCAGTTTTTGCGCCTGTTGCAAGAGCCATAAGTTGATGTCCTAAACAAATTCCAAGTATCGGTATATCTTTTTCATAAAGCTTTTTTATAGTTTGAATTGCTACTTCACAATCCTCTGGATCACCGTGGTCCATTTGAAAGAACTATTCCTTCTGGATTATGTTCTAAAAGAGTATCTACACTAGTATCATGAGGATATATATATACTGTACAATTTCTCTTTTTTAATTCTCTTACAATATTTTCTTTACACCCAAAATTTAAAAGTGCAACTCTAATATCTCCATCTCCTTCTATAGATGACCTTTTAGTTGATACTTGTCCTACTAAATTTTTAGGATTATATTCTTTTATCTCTTTTATAATTTCCTTTACATTAGAAATATCACTTGTGATTTTTCCGCGCATTGTTCCACTATTTCTAAGTATCTTAGTTAATTTTCTTGTATTTATATTTTCAAGCCCAGGAACCTCATGTTCTATCAAATAGTCATTTAAGTCTTTTTCTCTCCTAAAATTACTTGAAACCTTAGCAAGTTCATGTACAAATATTGCACTTACCCATACTTTTTCTGATTCAGTATCTTCTGGTATAACACCATAATTTCCTATTAGTGGATATGTCATAACCACCCCTTGAGATGCATAAGAAGGATCTGTAAACACTTTTAAATAACCAGTCATAGAAGTATTAAACACTACTTCTAAGCAAGTATCTTTATCATACCCTATTCTCTCTCCTTCAAATATTTCTCCATTTTCTAGTACTAAATAACCTTTCATATTTCTTATCCTTCCTTTAATAATATTACAATTCACAACTACAGGTATGATTTATCCTTTCAAAATTTTAAATACATTACCTATGAATTGTAAAAAATAATATAACTATTGAATAAATCCTTATAAATTGAATTTGAAAAAGAAACAAGTATTAGTAGGCAAAATTTTATGAAAAACCGGAGGCATGCTCTTGCACATTGAAGCTTTTTCATAAAATTTTAACGACCTAAGACGCCGTTTATTTTTCAAATCCCTCAAAAAAAGGGGCTTTTAAAAAGCTCCTTTTTTTTAATTAACCATTAATTTGCTTTGCAACTTCTTCTGCAAAATTTTCTTCTTTCTTCTCTAAACCTTCGCCTTTTTCAATTCTTGCAAATTCTATAACTTTTGCACCTTTTGATGAAAGTAAATCAGACACCTTCATGCTTGGATCTTTTACATATTCTTGATCTACTAAACAAATTTCTCCATAGAATTTTCCAATTCTACCTTGAACCATTTTTTCAGCTATTTCAGCTGGTTTTCCTTCATTCATAGCTTGTGCTTTTAGTATTTCCATTTCTTTATTTACTCTATCTGCTGGAACCTCATTTCTATCTAAAAATTCAGGACGAGCTGCTGCAATTTGCATACATACATCTTTTGCAACTGTTTCATCTCCGCTTTCCATAGCAACAAGTACACCAATTTTTCCTTCACCATGAATATATTTTTCTACTAAACCATTTGATGTAAATCTTACAAATCTTCTAATAGACATGTTCTCACCAATTGTTGCAATTTTGTCTGTTAAAACTTCTGAAACTGTTTTATCAGCTTTTATATATTTTTGATTTAATAACTCTTCTACATCCTTTGGATTTGTTTTAACAACTTGCTCTGCAATGTCATTTGCAAATATTTTAAACTCTTCGTTTTTAGCAACGAAGTCTGTTTCTGCATTTACTTCAACAACTGCACCTGTTTTTTTGTCTTCAGATACATAAGCTACAACTAAACCTTCTGCTGCTATTCTGTTTGACTTTTTAGC
>JAAVZQ010000163.1 GCA_022791735.1 Clostridia bacterium | reverse complement strand
TTTTTTGCTTAATTTAAAATACTTCTATATTATTTTAACATTATATTTTATAATGTCAAGATTAAAACCATAATTTTTGCTAAATTTCGAGCTGCTTTACCAATATTTTTGAAATTCTACCATTCGAATTGTATTCTATATTTTCTAAGTTAAACTCTGTTATTGAAAAACTTTTTATAAATTCCTCAAGTCCTGCTTTTTCAAGCGTTTCCATAGGATATTTTACTTCTTCAATGTTTCCTTCATCATCCTTTGAGAGTAGTATCAAATCTACTTTTATAGAAAATTCCTCATCTTCTATATAGTTTCCCTTTTCATCCTTTTTTATTTCTTTTTGTTTATTATTATCTATCGCTTTATTTATTATTGATAATATATCTGCACCATATAAGGTCTTGTCCTTATATTTTTCAAATTCTGTATTAAAATTTGATACAGTGTTTTGTTTTATTCTATTGTTACTTATATTGATTACTACTACAATTATTATTATAAGTAATATCAAAAGTATATATAAAATGTTTTTTTTCATAACTTCCCTCTTAATTATTATACCACTTTATGTCGTATTTTGCAAGGTTTTTGCCCGTTTTTTTATGTTAATCTATTTTTCCACCTCTTAATCTTATTTCTGATATTCTTCCACCATCATTTCCATATTTTATCCCTTGTGTATCTGTATCTTGGATTACAGTAGAGCATATAAAATAATATTTGTCTAAATCGCCGTCTAATGCTAAAGTTGTTAATAAATTATCAAGTGGCTTTTTACTATTTACTCCATCTTTTGAAATATAACTCATAAATATGTTATAATTTGGTGTTGTCGCTCTATTTACTATTGTTACAGTAACTTGGTCATCTTCGTTATTTTTGTTCCAGTCTCTTGTTAAATTACATAGTGTTGCTACATCTTGTACTGATATTGCATTTTCTATTCCCAAGTAACCATTTCTTCTATTAGCAAAACCCTCAAATTTTGCATTAAACTCTAATATATCTTTTCTATGCATTTCATCATTTATATCACTAGAAATACCAGAGATTGCTGTAAATTCATATACAAATATCGCAAATACTATAACTCCAACTAACACTCCTGCTGCCATCAAAAGAGCTTTTGATGCATTCTCCATATTAAACCTCCCATAACTCTTCAAAAACCATCTTCTTAACTCTTCCCACTGCGCCAATGTTTGAAGGTTTTACACTTGCCTTGTCCTGATATATAACTTTTGTACACTTAAATCCTGCAAATTTGAAAGAAGAACGGAATATATCATCTCCCGCATCTCCTTTTTGGGCCTTTTCGATATATTCTGTATAGATTATATCTTTTTTATTTTTATAATTACTACTTAAAGAATAAGTATCTTTAGTATTTTTACCTATTTTTTGGTTACTATCATTTCTTCTGTATACTGTAAATTCTACATCTATATAAT
>JAAVZQ010000048.1 GCA_022791735.1 Clostridia bacterium | reverse complement strand
CCATCTTGTGTTGGTGTATCTGGTGTTGCTGTTGGTCTTGGGGTACTATTCCCTCCTATATCATATTCCTCTATTCTTTTTACTATTTCTTGTATACTTCCGTCCAAATCATTAAATGCTATTTGTTCTTTTTTCTGTGCATCTGCATAATTTACTGCTCCATTTACAGCTGTGTCTATTATTCCGCTATTAAATGCTGCATTTATTGTTACCGCTGCTAGTATTACTAATACGATTATTGTTATTATTAATGCAACAAGTGTGATACCTTTTTCTTGTCTCATTTTCATTGGTTTCTCTCTCCTTTTTCTTGTTATCTTCTTTACTAATATTGTTAGTAAATTAATTTTAGCATTCGTTTAGATGAATGTCAATAAAATTTTAATCAATTTGTTAAAATTTACATAATTTATCGTGTAAGTATTAACCGCAATGTGCAAAACTCAAAATTGCTTTTTCTTATTATTTCCCTGAACTACTATTTTTATGTATTTTGCACAACAAAAAGACCTATCAACATATTTTATCAATACATTGATAGGTTATTTTATTCTCCATATTATTTACTTAACTTTTCATAACTAAATTTCAATATTTTTTCATATCTTAGGTTTATTATATCCTTATAAAATTTTTTCCTAATATTTGATATATATGGTATGTCTTCAATAATTTCGTTAATTTTATCAATATTAATTTTAGGAAATAGTCTCAAAAGTGCCTTATTGCAATCCTCGTTTTCTAAACTATCTATAAATTCAAAGTAATTTATCTTCTTGTCGTTAATTTTTACCGCAGATGTAGGGAAAACAAAAACTCTTGCTTCCATCTCTTTCTCATTATCTATTATACTTTCAATTAGCTCATCAGTTAATTGTGGATATAAACACGAAGCACAGTCATAAATAGGTGCAATTTCAATTTTTTCTAATTCTTCATTTATTAAAAATCCCCAATTTCCATTGTGTCTATCAAAATTTCCGTACTAGGCTATCTGCAATAAACATATCCCAAAAAAATTCTTTTAATTTATTAACATCATAAATAACCTGATTTTCAATTGTCTCAATGATTTCACTTAATTCAGTACCATATCCATTTTTTGAAGTTTCTATTTGACTATTCTTTAATTCAGCAAATTGTTTAAAAGCATCACCATTAGATGTAAAATCTTTGCAAGCTACAACTATTTTCTCTACACCATTTGCTTTGTATGTACCAAGTAATGTCTCTTGTACATTCAATCCCAATGTCTTTAATATATTACAAGCAGCATATTCTGAAATACAACTATTAGTATAACTACGTTCACTTATTCCATCATTTACAGAAGGAAACTTTAACATATAATCTATTCCATTATATACAATACATATTTTTCCTCCATTTTTGCCTCCATAGTATTTAAATCTATTAACTTCACAATTTGTAAAGTCTATCATACTATACCTCCATAAACATATTTCTTAAATAAATAATCACATTGTTCTTCTGTAATATCTCCATCTACAAATGCGCTATTTATCGAGCCTTGTACTTCGTTTATTAGACAATCTATATAGCTTACTTTATTTCTTATTCCTTCTTTTAGCTTTTTTATATCTTCTTCTAAATATTTAGGCAAGCATTTTTCTAATATTTCCTCGTTATATTCCATATACTTACCCTTTCTTTATTATCTCCATAATTTGATTTATTGTTTTTTCTACATCTGTATTTTCTATTACATAGTCATAATTGTCCATTTTTGATTCTTCATAATCAAACCTACTTAAGCGTAGTTCTATTTCCTTCTGGTCTGCTTGATCAATTCTTTCTTCTAGTCTTTTTCTAAGTTCTTCTTTTGGGACGCGTAAAAATATAGTCACAACCTTCATATCTTTTTGTAGGATTTTGACCAAGTTCTCTGTTCCATTTACATCCACATCTTTTATAACCGTTTTTCCTTGACTAATTTTCTCATTTAATTGTTTTTTTGGTACTCCATAATAATGATTGTGATGTATATCAAATTCATATAATGCATTGTCTTCTATTAGCTTTTTAAATTCATCTGTACTTACAAATATATATGTTTCCCCTGGTATATCTCCGTTTTCTCATCGGTCTATCTGTCATAGATGGAATTGATACTACATTTTCCATTCTTTTTATAACTTCTTTTTTTACAGTGTCTTTTCCTGCTCCAGCTACTCCTGATAATATAACTAACATACACACACATCCCTTTCTATATTAATTATACTAGATGTACTTTTCCTTCTGCTATTTCTGTTGCAGCAAGTGTTACAACTGAAGCTTCCTTTTTATTTGTAAGTGCTGCATCACCATTTGCAAGTTGTCTTGCTCTCTTTGATGTTGCTATTACTAGTTCATAACGATTTGTTACCTTTCCTAAAAGTTCTTGTACTGTTGGTTTTACCATCATAATTAATCTTCCTCCTCATTTTCATTTACAAAATCTTTATCTAATCTACTGATTATAGTTTCTGGTTGTACTGCTGAAAGCACAATATGCCCAGTATCCATAACTATAACAGCCCTTGTTTTTCTACCAGTTGTCGCATCTATTACAAGCATATTCTTTTTTGCTTCTTGTACCATTCTCTTGGTTGGTGCAGCTCCTGGTGTTATAATAGATATTATCCTATTTGCAGCAATTATATTTCCATATCCTATATTAATAAATCCGCATACATTGCTCCTTTTTATTAATTAATATTATCTATTTTACTACTTTTTTTGCTTTAAGTCCAGTAATTTTCAAATTTTTCTTGACTTTTTTGAAATTTGTAGTATAATATTTAAAGTAAGTTTAAAGAAGAAGTCATCCACTTCTCACCTTACCAGTTTAAGGAAAAGGTTATTTATATTCTTATAAATATTTGTAGTGGATAGATTTGTCTTTTTAAACAAATCTATTTTTTGATTTAAAGGGAGGTTTTAATTATTAAACAAGAATTACTAATTAATGAGCAAATACGTTTAAATGAAGTTCAAGTAATTAGCGATACAGGCGAAAAGTTAGGTACTATGTCTACTCATGATGCACTAGAAATAGCACTTCAAAAAGAACTAGACCTAGTATTAGTTTCACCAAATGGAAATCCACCTGTTTGCAAAATTATGAATTATGGAAAATACAAGTTCGAACAAGCAAAACGTGAAAAAGAAGCTAAAAAGAAGCAAAAAACTTTTGAAGTTAAAGAAATTCGTGTAACACCTAATACAGAAGAACATGATTTCAATTTTAAAGTTAAAAATGCTAGAAAGTTTTTAGAAGGTGGCTCTAAAGTAAAAATTACTGTACGTTTTAGAGGAAGAGAGCTAAATTACGTAAAACAAGGTGAGGATATCTTAAATAAATTTATAGAAGCACTTGAAGATATTGCTACACCTGAAAAAAAGCCTTTCTTAGAAGGTAAAAATATGTTTATAATTTTTTCATTGAACAAAGCTTAAGTTTTGTTCTTCCCTCTTGGGGGGCAATAATTATAGCATTTTTATATATTTATTTAATTATAAAGGGAGGAAAATTTTATGCCAAAATTAAAGACTAACAAAGCTGCAAAGAAAAGATATAGCATGACAGCTACTGGAAAAGTAAAAAGAACAAAAGCAAATAGAAGACACTTACTTGCAAACAAAACAAGTAGACAAAGAAAAACTGGTAAAATACAAGATGCATACGCTGATAAGACATGCGTACACGGAATTAAGAGATTATTACCTTATGATAATTAATATTTAAGGAGGAATTTAAAATGGCAAGAGTTAAAACAGCAAGAATAACACGTAAAAAACATAAAAAAGTATTAAAACAAGCTAAAGGTTACTATGGAGCAAAACATTATAGATTTAGAACAGCTAAACAAGCAGTTATGAAATCTGGTATGTATGCTTACATTGGAAGAAAAGACAAAAAGAGTAATTTTAGAAAATTATGGATTACAAGAATAAATGCAGCAGCTAGACAAAATGGCTTAACTTACAGTAAATTAATCGCAGGTCTTAAAAAAGCAAATATTTCTATAAATAGAAAAATGCTTGCAGAGCTTGCAGTTACAGATAGTGAAGCTTTTGCAAAAATAGCTGAAACAGCAAAAAATGCATAAATTAAAAAATGAAAGCATCCTCTTTGAACTCTATTTTTTAAAGTATAGTTCAAAGAGGGTGTTTTTTTGCAAAAAAAACCCTCTCCAAATGTGGCCTACATTTGGAAAGGGGTAATTCATGAAATGCTCCTTTGTACTTCAGGAAGTGTAAGCTTCTTAGGGCTTTTGCTTAGAATTTTATACATCTGCCCAACTTACTGTGCTTCAAGCACACACTTCACGCCACGACCGCACGTGGGTGCGAATATGATGCCATGATGACGAAATCATCACAGCCCACCGCATGGGCATAGACATTACGTCTTCCTCCTTGTTGGTGATAAATTGCCAGTCAAGAGCGGTAGAGACCAGCCACCAAAACAGCTATCGGGCTTTGCCGATGCATTTATATATTATATCTTATTTTACATAATTTGTCAACATTTTTTTCTTAAACAACGCAACACGTTACTTTTCATGCGTTTATTTCATGTTTACGCCGTACTACTCCCCCTACTGCTCCTGCTGCAATGCTTAGCATTATCATAATAATTGAATACATATTTAATGTAAAATTACTACCTGTAATACTAGATAACAAATATATCACTAAAATATATATAAGCCCAATTGCTCCTCCATTCACTATTCCATTTTTCTTGATATTACTAACGCTTATCGTACTTCCGCGCTAATATGCTTACTGCTGTAATAAGTATTATTACTGGTGCAATTGTATTTTCTCCTATATTTGTATATGTCAGTATTATTGAATATATAAACAATAATACAAAAGTTATAATTCCGGATATTGCTATTCCCTTTAAAATTCTAACAAAATTATTATCCAACATGGTCTTTATCATTCTCTTTCCCCCTCTTATTTTAGTCATTTATTACAATTCACAATTTTAAATATTATCTGTCCTGCAACGGGTAATTATTAATTGAAATTACCCTGCGCGGACTTTGAATTTAATTAATTGTAAATTGTAATAATTATTTTAAAAGTTTTCTCTTTTATATATCTTTATTCTTTTAGTAATAAATTATTCATTTAGAGAATAAGATTTAACTATTAAAGGAGGTTCAAAATGGATAAAAATAATGATTTTGGCGGTTTTTCGCCTTATGATATGCCAAATGACTTTAATTCTGACATGTATAAAGATCCGATGTTCAACCCAATGCTTCAATATGAGCAAGCATACATGTATTATAGATATTTAACTATGCAAATGGACTATAAAATAAAATGTAAAGAATATGAAAAAATGACATCAAAAGACCGGAAGGCGTATAGAATGAACACTACAATAACCTCACCCACCTACACAATTAAAAATTGTGGGTGGGTACTCGAGAATCTTGCTACTTTCGCAGTAAAATTCATTCTACTGTATCATCTTTTATATAATATTTTGTTCCAATCATTTCATCTGGCAAATATTGTTGTTCGATAACATGTCCTGGATAATCATGAGGGTACTTATACCCCTCTCCATATCCGAACTCTTTCATACCGCTTCGCTGGTGCATTTCTAATGTGCATAGGTATTTTTCCTGTGTCTTTTGTATTTACATCTTCAAGCGCTCTATCTATTGCAAGATATGCTGCATTTGATTTTTTAGAGGTTGCAAGATATACTGCTGCCTCTGCAAGTATAATTCTAGCTTCTGGCATACCCACCATGGTTACTGCCTGCATTGCAGATGTTGCAACAGTTAAAGCATTTGGGTTTGCCATCCCCACATCCTCTGCTGCTGCAATTACCATTCTCCTTGCTAAAAATACAGGATCCTCTCCTCCTGCAATTGCTCTTGCTAAATAAAATATAGCAGCATCTGGATCACTACCTCTCATAGATTTTATAAATGCACTTATATTATCATAGTGACTATCCCCATTTTTATCGAAAATTACTTTTCTTTTTTGTACACTTTGTTTTGCTATCTCATCTGTTATTACAATAAATCCGTCTGCATCCATTTTAGTTGTAAGGACCGCAACTTCTAAGCCATTTAGTGCATTCCTTACATCTCCATCAGATGTTTCTGCAATTTTTCTTAGAGTTTTTTCTTCTATTTTTACATTAAAACTCTTTAACCCATTTTCGCTTTCTAATGCGTTTTTAAGTACTTTAAATACATCATCTATTGTAAGTGGTTCTAACTTACAAACCATAGACCTTGAAATTAAGGCTTTATTTACTTCAAAATATGGATTTTCTGTTGTAGCTCCTATCAAAATAACTGTACCATTTTCTACAAAAGGCAAAAGTGCATCTTGTTGAAGCTTATTAAATCTATGTATCTCGTCTATAAATAAAATACATTTTCCTGTTGGGTTTAGAAGTAAATTTTGTGTTTCTTCTACTATTTGTTTTATATCTGATACTCCTGATGTTACTGCATTTATTTTATAGAATTTTGTTTTTGTTGTGTTACTTATTACTTTTGCAAGTGAAGTTTTACCACACCCAGGTGGGCCCCAAAGTATGATACTTGATAATCTGTCTGCTTGTATTGTTCTATATAAAATTTTATCTTCCCCTAAAATGTGCTCTTGTCCTACATATTCGTCTAATGTTTTTGGCATCATACGGTAGGCTAATGGTTTGTTTAGGTCCATACTCATTTTCATCTCTCCTTATACTTGAAAAAGAATTGTAAGATAATTATGCGTTAATGGAAGCAAAGTCTTCGACTCACACATAAGAAAGATTAGAAGTTAGAATTTAAGTCAATTGCGAATGTAGGATACTTGAGCTTAGAAATTCTAAGTAGATTTTATGGAAAGAGTTCACATGCCTGTGGAAGGGTGCCATAAAAGATACATAGAATTTCTGCGAAGAGTAGTCCGCCCCGAGCAAGAACGCAAATTTTAACTTCTAATCTTTTGTATATTATCTAATCCCTACTTAAATTTGCTAAGCCTCTCCTAATAACATCTTCTACGCTTAGTCCACTTAAATTCTCTTTTTCTAGTGCTTTTTCTATTTCCTTTTTGTTATATCCTAATACTTGAAGTGCAGATATTGCTTCTTGTACATTATCATCGACTACAATTGCAGTTTGTACTTCTTCTCCTGCCACATCTTCTAGCTCTATCTTTTTCATTTTATCTCTAAGCTCTAATATCATCCTTGCACCAGTTTTTTTACCTATCCCTGGTATTTTGGTAAGTCTTGCTTCATCATTTGTAATTATTGCAAGTGCAAAATTATGTGGTTCTATATTTGCAAGTATCACAAGTGCAGATTTTGCACCTATTCCACTTACAGAAATTAAAAGTTCAAACATTCTAAGCTCTTCATTTGTTAAAAAACCATATAGACTAATATTGTCTTCTCTTACATGATAATATGTGTGTACTTTTACTACATCTCCAATATTTCCGTACTCTATCTATCGCATTTTGTGCCATATATATTTTATATCCAACTCCATTTGCCTCTATTATGACTGAATCACTTAGCTTCATTTCAAGGCTTCCTTTAATATATGCAAACATTTTTCTTTCTCCTTAATCAAACAAATTTTCTTATATTGTATCATATATTTATTTTTTTGCAATAGTTTTCTATCAAATTTTCACATCTTTTTATTTAATTCATAAAATATCTATATGAAATCTTGCGAATTAGTAAATTTAATTTCAATGTTAACATGTTTGATTGTAGAAAATTATGATGATGAAGAAATTGGGCTTCTTGCTGCTATTTTTACTCAACTTGGAGATAGCTTGGCAACTATTCTTGCAAATGAGGCATTAAATGAAGCTTGCAAAAAAAAAGAATAGGAAAAATAAAATTTCCTATCCTAATTTCAACAGTTCGT
>JAAVZQ010000047.1 GCA_022791735.1 Clostridia bacterium | reverse complement strand
TTTAAACCATATTTGTATGATACAATAAGAAGAATGATAGAAGGAAAATAATAGTCATCTATTATAAATACGGTACTGTTTTATCTAAATAGCACCGTACTTATCAGTATATTTAAAAAGTAAGAACACTATATATACATCTAACTAAAAGTCTCTATTTCTTTTGGAAATGACAAAAACGATGATAGAAGCGAACCAAAGTAATCTCCGAAAGTCTTTTTTCTTATGCTGTTTTCAGATAAAATGTCTACTTCATAAAGTACCTGTTCTTCCAGTGTTATTGTGATTTTTCCGAAGTACATCTCCTTCCTTTACTGGTGCAACCAAGCTTGTATTTAGTTCCACTCCGCACTTTTACGTCCTTTACTCTTTCCTTTTCTACTGGATACACACTAATGTTGTTTTCTTCTAGTTTTAATTTTAAGTCATTATTTATCCCTTTATTTACACTAAATTGTGTATTTTCAACTATATTATCAAATTCATCATGTAGCATAAATTCTAAGTCCACCATTCTATAACTTGCAAAAGCATACTCTATTATCTTTATGCTATCTCTTGTTCTATCTTTTTTTGTGTCTGCCCCGAGGACGACTGAGATAATATCCATATTCTCTCTTTTTACAGATGTGACAAGACATCTATTGGCTCCATTTGTAAAGCCAGTTTTTACGCCATATACACCGGTTTAGGTTTCCTAAAAGTTCATTAGTATTAGTCAAATTTTTAGATGTTCCATTTATATTTACTGTGCAATTTTTTGTCCCTACAATTTTTGCAAACTTCTTGTTTTTTAAAGCATAATCTGCAATTTTTGCAAGCTCATACGCTGTTGTATAATGCTCATCTTCATCTAATCCATGAGGTGTTACAAAGTGCGTATTTTCTAGTCCTAATTCCTTTGCTTTTTCGTTCATAAGCACAGCAAATCCTTCAACACTGCCCGCTAAATGTTCTGCAAGTGCAACTGCTGCATCATTTCCGTGAACATAGCATTAGTCCGTGTAACAAATCATTTACAGATATTTTATCATCTTTATGTAGTCCGAGCCTTGATCCTCCTGTTCCTCCAGCTTTTGCTGAAACGGTCGCAACTTCATTTAAGTTTTCTACTTTTTCTAATATCACTAGACTTGTCATGATTTTAGTTGTACTGGCCATTTTGCATCTTTCATTTTCTTTTTTACCATATAGTATTTCACCGTGTAGCCCTATCATAAATAATGGCATGTCTTGAGTTTATAGTTGGTACTTTCGGTGCTTCTGCTAAAGTTTCCTGTACAACTCCCCCAAACTCTTCTTCTTTAAGTTCTTCTTCTATATATTCTTCTGCAAAAACATTTATATTTCCAAGTAAAATCAAAATCGATATACATACTATTAATATCCTTTTTAGCATAACAAAAACACCTCTATTTACATTTATATGCGTATAGAGGTGCTTTTATTCATCAATTTTGATAGGCAAAACTGCCGAAGCACTTTGTTCCTATATTTTTAATGCGTGTTTTCCGCCTGATGCTTTCTTTAGCTTTACAAATGCTTTAGTGTTAAGTTCTACCACACTTTGTTTGTGTGTTCTTTCCTTATTCTGCTTTGGAGCTCCAAGTTCTAAGTTTTCTTTTTTCTTAGATATTACTGATGTAATTTCCATTTTCCATAATACTAAAAGCTCTTTTTTAGCATTTTTCATCTTCTCTTGTTCTTCTGATACAATTCTTCTGGAATTTTCTAATTTATTCTGTAAATTATATATTTGTTGTTCATACATTTGTACTTCTAAATTAGTTTGTCCTCCGTATTCTACCCGCTTCTAGCTTTTCTATTACAGAAGCATATTGTTTTTCTCTTGCATAAGCTATCTTTAGTTTTTCTAGCTGCTCTTCTAATTCGTCTAATGGATTTTCTCTAATTAGTTTTGTAGCTTGTAATATTGTATTTCTCAACTTTTCCATCCTATTGTATCTTGCTTGTTGTATATTAAAGTTTGCAATCCCTATTTTCTTTTCTTTTGTTTCTATTAGGGCCCTTACATCATTTGTACTTCTAAATATCTTTTTTCTTCTTCTAATTAGTGCATTTTTTACTGATTTGTATTCAGTTCTTGTAAGGATTTCTTTTACTGCATTTAGGTTTGTTAATGCGTCATCAATTATAACTAGTATTTCCCTAGGCTCTATGAGTTTTTTATAGTCTTCTTTCATGGATTCTAAGATTTTAATTCTCTTTTGTCTAATGGAATTAAACCTTTGCATTTTTGACTGAATATCTCTATCAGAGTTCTTTAGTATCTCATGCGGAATAGGTATAGAGCTAAATTCAATAACTTTATCTACTATATCTAAATCCTTTTCGATAAGTGTATTTCTTTCCTCTTCTGTTAATTCTAATTTATATTGTTCTTTTGATTGAGCGATTTTAGTCCCACTGGTGTTATACTCGCTGTAATCTATTCCATCTATCCCCTCAAATACTGAGAATTTTTCTACGCTATCAATTATTTTTTGTTGTATGTCATGATATTTTTTACCAAGTCTGGTTTGTGCCTTGTTTACTATTTTTTCAGCTTTTTTCAAATCTACTCTATATAGCATATATTCTGTAATTTCTAGCTCTTCCACATCTTTTGGTATTTCTTTACATTCATCTATTAGCCTTATTAATTCATCCTTACTCTCTAGTATTTTTGCATATTCTTTTTCTATGGCTTTTTCTATTTTTGCAACTTCTCTTTTTTTAGGTTTTGTATTATTTACACTACATTCTATTCTATATTGCTGTACTTCTTCTGTTATCTTGCTTTTTTTCTCACGTTCTAGGGAATAAAGGTATGTTCTTAGTTCAGACGCAGTTATAACATTATTTGTGTTTTTAGACATATCTTTTTATCCCTCCTTTTTTCTTTTGCAATTGAAGTTATTATATCACATTTTCATGTTTTTTCTATTACATTTCTGTTACTTTT
>JAAVZQ010000162.1 GCA_022791735.1 Clostridia bacterium | reverse complement strand
TTCCACAATGCTCTTATTCTTGGAACTATATTATTCGGGGCATGTTTTGAAAAATCTTGCTCATAGCCTTGTAATAATTTCGTTTGTATTTTACGTACCTCTAATAAATCCTTATTTTGAGCATATGAACTTACAGCTTCTGGCATCCCACCTATATAATAATATAATTTTAAATATTCTTTATACTTTGTGTTAAATATTGAAATCATATCAAAATCGTTACTTTTTAGCAATTCTAATAAATCCTTTTTTTCTAACGCCTCCAAAAATTCAAAAAAGCTAAGTGGTGTAAGTTCTAAAAAGTCTACCTTTCCAACTGGAAATGATGTCCCTTGATGCATAGCAACACCTAGCAATGAGCCTGCTGATATTATATGATATTCGTTTGCATTTTCATACAAATATTTCAGTGCTTTTAATGCTTTTGGTGTTTCTTGTATTTCATCTAATATGATTAATGTATTTTCTGGTTCAATATTCACTCCTGATTCGATTTTTAGTCCTTGAATTATCTTATTTATATCGAAATCATCTTCAAAAAGCTTATTCATTCTAGTATTATCATCGAAATTTATATAAGCACATTTTTCATAATATGTCTTTCCAAATTCTTTCATGAGCCAAGTCTTTCCTACTTGCCTCGCCCCTCTAATGATAAGTGGCTTTCTATTTTTTGACTTCTTCCATTTCTTTAATTCTTCTATTTTATTTCTATACATATAATCATCTCCCATTTTTAGATTAATTATATATATTATAGCATAGTTTTACACAAAACTCAATCCACTTTTGTGATATTTTTCACATTCTTCGTACGACTTTTTGAAATATCTTACACGTTTTCGTTTTCTAATGCCTTTACTACCAATTTTTTCCTTCATAGAAAATAGTAGAGTTGTTCAATTCTAGTAAGCTGTCTAGTTCCTTCCTTCTATCCACTATTCCCTGTTTTTGTATCTCCTCTAGTTTATCTAACTTTTCTTGTGATTGTTTTTCTTGTGTGTTTTTGTCTTTGCCATTTTGCTCTGTATTGTTAGGCTTATCTGTTCCGTTCTGCCCATTTGAATTTGTGAATTGCTCAAGCCTTTCTATCTCTCTATCTATATCCTTTTTTAGTTTTTCTGCTTCCTTGCTATGTCCATTATCATCTTCTTTCCCTGCACATCCATCATCTGTAAGCACTTCTCTTGCGATGTTTAGCACCTCTAGTCTTGTATTTATATCATAATCTGGAGTTATTTTCTTTAACATAGCAAGTGCCATGTTTATTCTTATTTTGCATTCTTTATACTTAGTTGGAAATAGATCTAATGCTATATCGTATGCTGATATTGCTTCTGTATAGTCGCCTTTATTGTATAGGTCATTTCCATGATTGTACCAAAGCATATATGGCATCTCTGTGACTAATCTTAAAGCTATAAGTAATATTACTACATATACTGCAATTATGCTTTTCTTTTTCATTAATCTATCTCCTTTCTAAAACTATGTTCCTATAAT
>JAAVZQ010000046.1 GCA_022791735.1 Clostridia bacterium | reverse complement strand
TAAAAAGATAGTAAGTATGTATAAAGATTACAAACCAAGAGTATTTTTCTTTGTAATTGCTGCTATTTTTATAATACTAGGAATAGCAGTAGGAATTCCTGTAATCATAGAATACTTTAAAACACGTTATATATCAAAACTCCCATCAGCAGTGCTTGCAACAGGACTTGTGACTTTGGGAATAATAATCGCACAATGCGGAGTTATACTAGATACAATCGTTAAACAACATAGGGAAGATTTTGAGGATAAGCTACTTAAATATCAAACAATGGAAGAAATGAAGGAGAAAGGATTGAAACAATAATATGAAACCAATATTTTTCAAACCTATATATAAGAATGTTATATGGGGCGGAGATAAAATAGCAAAAATATTCAAAAGAGATTTAGTAGGCGATGATATTGGAGAGAGCTGGGAGATATCTGCACATCAAAATGGAGTGAGTATTATACAAAATGATGAATATAATGGTATAAATTTATATGAATTATTTAATGATAAAGTGAGAAGAGAAGAGATTTTTGGAACTAATTGTACGAATATGGATAGGTTTCCGATACTTGTCAAGTTTTTGGATGCTAATAAACCCCTTTCTATTCAAGTGCATCCAAATGACGAATATGCTAAGAAAAATGAACATGATTCCGGAAAGACAGAATGTTGGTATATAATGGACTGCAAAGATGAAGCAAAAATAGTTTATGGGTTTAAGGATAATGTTATGGCAGAAAATTTAGTGGAGGCCGTGGATAATATAGAGGAAACTATAAATTACTTAAATGTAAAGAAAGGTGATTTTATTCTAATACCATCAGGAACAGTACATGCGATAATGGAGGGAATTGTACTTTGTGAGGTACAACAAAGTAGTGATGTAACATATAGAGTGTATGATTGGAATAGAAAAGATAAAAATGGCAATTTGAGAGAACTACATAAGGAAAAAGCACTAGATGTTATTGACTTAAAACATGCTAAGACTGTACATAATTATAATGACATAAACAAGAATGTGGATATATGTAGAGAGAAAGTATTTAATATAGATATGGTAGTGGTAAATGGAAAACAAGAAGATATATCTAAAAGGGAAAGTTTTTATGCATATATTGTAGTAGAAGGAAGCGGAGAATTGAGAAGCAATGACATTTCTGTAAGTATTGCAAAGGGAGATAGCTTTTTGATACCTGCGACACTTGGAGGATATAAGTTCACAGGTAGCTTAAAGATGATGAAAGTGTGGGTGTAGAGTGCTTGCACGGACTGTAAGCAAATTTGTAAAAAATAAAAAGGCTCTTATTGGGGCTTTTTTTGTTTTATACGTTATTTGAAATTTTTATTGATACATAAAAGTAGTTGGGTGTGGAAATAATAAGAAAAAATGAGTAAATTTATGTAATGGTTAATATACACATAATAAACGATGTAAGTTTTAACGAATTGATTAAAAATTTATTGACATTCATTTGTTTGAATGCTAAAATAATTCTAATAAAACATTCTGTTTTATTAGAAAAATACAAAGGAGATATGGAAAGATGAACAAAAAGCAAAACCTAAAACAAGAGAAACGGAATAACACTAGTAGCGTTAATTATAACAATAATCGTATTAGTGATACTAGCAGCAGTGACAATAAATGCAGCATTTAACAGTGGAATAATAGATACAGCAGTAAATTATGCAGATGCACAGAAAAAAGAACAAATAACATTTGATGATTTAGATAAGAATATACAAGATATAGTAAATAAAATAGAGGAATATGATATAGGTGGAGGAAGTAATCCGATTCCAACACCACCTCAAGATGGAAGCTGGGATGGTGAAGTAAATAGTCCAAAAGTAGAAGGAACAGGTCTAATCCCGGTATATCATAATGGGACAAATTGGGTGGACTTAACAGAAAACAGTACAGAAGAAGAATGGAATAATTGGTATAGCTATGATACAACAAATAAGAAATGGGCAAATGCAAGAACAAAAGATGGAAGTATGTGGGTTTGGATACCAAGATATGAATACAAAATAGATAGCACAGCAAAAACAATAGATGTAAACTTCATAGAAGGAACAAGCACAGCTACAACAGCAGGTTTCACATTGCATCCAGCATTTTTAGACGGAACAGCCAATGGATTTTCAAATGGAGAATGGGATAAAGATATAGCAGGATTTTGGATAGCGAAATACCCAGCAGGATGGCAAAAGGGAACAGATGGCGAGACAAGCATAGGAACACCAGATATGTCAAATATAGCATATCAAACATCAGCAAGAGGTTATGACACATATGCAGGAAGAATAACAAATGGAACAACAAAGATGAGTTATCCAGAATTTAAAGCAAATAATTATGCATATAATTGGATAAGTGTAGGAGATGCATATACATTATCACAAGATATAAAAAATGCAAGTAGATATGGACTAAGTAACATAGATAGCCATTTAGAAAAAAATAGTGAATGGGGAGCAGTAGCATATTTAGCCCATAGTTAATATGGAGTAATTGGAGCAGATTTAATACTACCAATCAATACATACTAGAATAATAGCCCAACAGGAATACGTGCAGTAACTAGTCCAGAGACAGTAACAAACACAAGTACAACACAAAATATCACCGGAGTATATG
>JAAVZQ010000005.1 GCA_022791735.1 Clostridia bacterium | reverse complement strand
TGTGAATTGCAATACTGCATTTTAGGCAAAACAAAGAGCGCCGAAGCGCTTTGTTTTATACTCTATTAACTTTACCAGAACGTAAGCATTTTGTACATACTTTTATTCTTTTTGGTTCTCCATTTTCCATAACTTTTACGCTTTGTAAATTTGGCTTCCATGTTCTTTTGCTTCTTTTACTAACGTGAGAACGCGCAATGCTTAGTTTGTTTCCATGGCTTATAGATTTTTCACAGATTGCACATTTTGCCATAATATATCATTCCTTTCCTATTGTTATAAACTGACTATTTAATACTATAACACAGTTTTTGCAAAAAATCAAGCATTTTTGCGAAAATTTTGTTATAAAGCTTCCATTAACAAAAAATTTTTCAGTACAATTTCTTTTATCGCAATTTTCATGCATATTTATAGTGCTTTCGCAAATACTATTCATATAAGAGGTGATCATCTTGATTAATATAAATTGCACAGCAAACTGTATTTATCAAAAAGACCGGAAAATGCTGCTATGAAAATACACTAGCTAAAACAGTTACATTTTCCTCAAACTGTGCCTATTTTATTGAAAAACAGTCAAAATAATTATTCAAACACAATCTTGCCTTGCTTTTCTAGCATGGTCTTTTTCGCATTCATTTTTAAAGTTCCGTTCTATTATTGCATCTGTTATATTATCCTCAATTACAGATTGCATAATTCTTCTTAATGGTCTTGCACCATAATTTTTATCATCATCTTGCTTTAAAATAAAATCTTTAACACTATCATCTACTTCTACTAAAATTCCCTGCGTTTCTAATCTCTTTAACAAATTTGCAATAAGTAAGTCAAGAATATTCTTTAAGTCTTTTTCTCCTAGCTTATGGAACACAATAATTTCATCAATACGATTTATAAATTCAGGTCTAAACTCTCTTTTTACCTCTTGCATAATATCTTTTTTTGTATTTTCATATGAAATCTTTTCTTCATTTTCACTTCCACTTGAAAATCCTAATTTTTTGCTATCTGTAATAAGCTTAGCACCAACATTTGAAGTCATAATTATTACAGTATTCTTAAAACTTACTACTCTTCCTGTATTATCAGTAAGCCTACTATCTTCTAGTATTTGAAGTAAAATATTTAAAACATCTGGATGTGCCTTTTCAATTTCATCAAAAAGCACAATTGAATATGGTTTTTGTCTTACCTTTTTAGTTAAATGTCCACCTTCATCATATCCCACATATCCTGGAGGCGAACCAATTAGCTTTGACGTAGCATGTGCTTCCATATATTCTGACATATCTAACCTTATTATAGAATCCTCTGTTCCAAAAAGGACTTCAGCCAAAGCCTTTGATGTTTCCGTTTTTCCAACCCCAGTAGGTCCAAGGAATAAGAATGAACCTATTGGTCTATCTGGATCTTTTACTCCTACTCTTCCCCTTCTTATACATTTCGAAACCGCTTCTATTGCCTGATTTTGTCCGATTACTCTTTTGTGTAACTCCTCTTCTAAATTCTTTAGCCTTGCATTTTCATCTTGTGTAATCTTTTTAACAGGTACATTAGTCCATTTTGCAATCACTTCAGCAATATTTTCTTCAGTAATCACAGTCACTGCCTTCACATTTTCATTGTTCCATTTTTCTTTTTCTTTCTCATATTTCTTCTGTTCTTTTTCTTCCCTATCCCTTATCTCAGCTGCTCTCTCAAAATCTTGCGAATACACAGCCTCTTCTTTTTCCTGTTTTAACTTCTCAATGGATTTTTCTAGCACCTTAAGTTTATCTGGTCTTGTATATTTTATCATTCTTACATTTGAAGCCGCTTCGTCAATTACATCTATTGCTTTATCTGGCAAAAATCTATCAGATATATATCTAACAGAAAAATTAACCGCTGCATTAATTGCTTCATCCGTAATTTTTACATTATGATGATTTTCATATTTATCTCTTATACCTTGTAGCATAGTAATAGTGTCTTTTATGCTTGGCTCTTCTATTGTAACAGGACTAAATCTTCTCTCTAGTGCAGTATCCTTTTCAATATATTTTCTGTACTCATCAATTGTAGTTGCGCCTATTACACTAATTTCTCCTCTTGCTAGGATTGGTTTCAATATATTTGCTGCATCAATTGCTCCTTCTGCAGAACCTGCTCCAACTATCGTATGTATCTCATCTATAAAAAGTATTACATCTTTTACCTTTTTTACTTCATTTAAAGTCTTTTTAATTCTATCTTCGAAATCGCCTCTATATTTTGCACCAGCTACCATGCTTGAGATATCTAGATTTACAACCCTCTTATCCTTAAGCATCTGTGGCACTTCTCCTAAAACTATCTTACTTGCTAATCCCTCAACAATCGCTGTTTTTCCAACTCCAGGTTCACCAATTAAACATGGATTATTCTTCGTCCTTCTAGTTAAAATCTGTATAACCCTCTCAATTTCTTCTTTTCTTCCAATTATTGGATCAAGTAATCCTTTTTTTGCATTATCACATAAATCTTTTCCATATTGATTTAAAGTAGGTGTTTGTGAAAAGCTTGTCTCACTTTTAGTTATCTTTGTCTTTATTTTGTTTTCTTCTGATAAATTCTCATTCATTATCTTTATAATGTCTTCATATATTTCTTTTAAACTGGAATTCAAATTTAGTAGAATTCTTATTGCTACACTATCTCCTTCTTTGATAATTCCAACTAATATATGCTCTGTACCTATATAGTCAGAACCTGCCTTTTTAGCATCATCAGAAGCATTTTCTAGTACTTTCTTTGTCCTTGGTGTAAATCCTAAAATTTTCTTTGCTTTAGTTTTAGTACTTCCCATTATATCTTCTATTTGCATTAATATATTTTCAAAATTTACATTTTGTTTTTCTAATACCTTACTTGCAATTCCTTCACTTTCCTTTGCAAGACCATATAAAATATGTTCTGTACCAATAAAGCTATGTCCAAGTTTTAGAGTTATTTCATTTGCATATTTAATTACATTTTTTGCACTTTCGGTAAATTTATAAGTCATAAAAAATATCATTCCTTTCTAGCACATATCCAGTGTGTAAAAGAAGCACGGCTTATTTTCACACTACTCTCTGTCTATTGTTTTTTATACGATATAAAGAATTATACCAGAATTTAGTGTAAAATCAAGCTTTTCACCAAAACTTCCTACATTTCTTGCTTTTTTGTCATATTTTCAAGCTTTTTTGCATTTTCCTTTTGTCCTTCTAAAGTAAGCCAAGCAAAATATGAAGATATGAATTCGCCGTATTTTGTAGTATCCTCCTCCATTTTTATCCCTCCGATTTTTAAAAAAATTCTTAAAATTAATATACACTAATTTTAAGAATTTTATACTTTACCTATTTTAATTTCATTGACAAAAGCTTACTTATTCCGCTTTCCTCCATAGTTATGCCATACACAGAGTTTCCGTGCTTCCATTGTTCCTTTTCTATGTGTAATTACTAAAAATTGAGTATCTCCTGTAAACTTTTTCAAATAATCTGCAAAACGATAAACATTGACATCATCAAGAGCTGCTTCGATTTCATCTAATACACAAAATGGTGATGGATTAATCTTAAGCATTGCAAAAAGCAATGCAATTGCTGTGAATGCTCTTTCACCTCCGAGAAAGGAGTGTCATATTTTGAAGTTTTTTACCTGGTGGTTGAACAATAATCTCAATACCACATTCAAGCACATTATTCTCATCTTCTAGAATTAGACTTGCTCTACCTCCTCCAAAAAGTTCCTTAAATACATCTGCAAAATTTGTATTAATTAACTTAAATTGCTTTATGAATTGATTTTTCATTGTATCCAACATTTCTTGTATTACATTTTTAAGTTTTGCCATCGTATTTTCAATATCTAACCTTTGCTCACACATAAAGTCATATCTTTTAGAAACCTCTTTATATTCCTCAATTGAATTAATATTTACATTTCCTAAATCTTTAATTTTTAGTCTTAATGCATTTACATTTTTAGTTGCCACAGCAATATTCTCTGGTCTTTTGTATGCTCCTTCCGCTATTCTAGGAGTAAGTTCATACTCTTCCCAAAGCTTGTTTGTATCTCTATCTATGTCATCTTTTACCTTGTCTTTTTTTACTCCAATTTTAATGATTTCCTCTTTTAGTCCATCTAAAGTCTGCATCTTAGAGCTAATTTCTTCTTCGCTTTTTTCTAATTTCTTGTTCTTCTCACTTCTTTCCTCTTTTAGCTTAATCACACCCTCATCACTATTTGACATCTTCTCATCTAGCTCTTTTATTGCATTTTCATATTCTAAAATCTTATTTGCAAGTTCTTCATTTTCTTTCAAAATATTTTGCATGTTTGATTTTTTGTTTTCTATACTAGATTTGTTATTCTCTATATCTTGATTTATTCTTTCAACCATTTCATCAATTGAAATTTCGCTCTCATCAAATGACGAAACTGATACTTTTAAATTAGTTACATCAAATTTCAAGTCATCAATGTACTTTTGATTATCAGAATTTAACTTTGCAAATTCCTCTATTTCTAGTTTTAGTTTTTGCATTGCTTCGCCTTGTTTTTCTAAAAATTCGTTAAATTCCTTTTTCTTATTAATATTATTTTGCTTTTCTTCTTCTATTTCTAAGCTTTCCGCTTTTGCTTTATCAATTCTTTCTCTTAGTTTTTGCAAATTCTCTTCTACAGCTAAAACTTTTTGCTTATCAGTCGCATAAGTTACATGTACCTCTTGCAGCTCTTGCCTTAGAGTTTCTAATTCTTCTTCGTATTTATCTGAATTTGCTTCATATTCTTTTTTATCATCAATTAGTTTTTGTATTTTATTTTCAATCTCTTTAAGCTCTTTTTGTAAATCTTCAATTTGACCTTTTCTTCCTAAAATATTCACAGTCTTTTTTGTATAAGAACCACCAGAAATTGCACCCGAAGGATTTATTGTATCTCCTTTTAAT
>JAAVZQ010000139.1 GCA_022791735.1 Clostridia bacterium | reverse complement strand
TTATCTTTATTGCACTCTCTGATTTACACGCATATTCTGATAGTTTGCTTTCATTATGTTTCATAATTTCTTTTATTTCATTTATCACTATTTTCGCCCTCTTCCTCCTTTTGCTCTACATCAAGCTTGGTCTTCTCTTGTCCTTCTTGGCTCACTTCTTCGTTTAGATTTTCTTGTTTTTCATCTTGCACCTCTTCTGTATTCTCTTTTTGTGGCTCTTCTAATATCTCGTCTATCACTATTTGCCTGTTTTCATCAATTTTATATTTTGGAAGTTTTGGCAAATCTTCCAATGTGTTTAGTCCAAATTTTTTCAAAAACTCTTTTGTTACTTTATATGCTGTTGGCCTTCCTGGTAAATCTAATTTTCCTGCTGTTTCTATCAAGTTATGTTCCATCAATCTATATAGTGCTGCATCTGAGCCTACTCCCCTTATTGTTTCTATTTCTGCTCTTGTTATTTTAGGGTTATAAGCAATAATTGCAAGTACTTCTAACGCTGCCTGTGATAGGCTAATTTTTACTCTTTTGTCTATTACTCCATATATATATTGATGATATTCTTTTTTACTTGACAAGGTGTATCCATTTTCTACTTTTACGATTTCTATCCCTCTACCTTGCATTTTGTATTCTTCTTGCATTTCAGATATGATGTCTAGAATTTGTTTTTGTTCTGTTTCTAAGCTTATCTCAAGTTCTCTTAATGTGACTGTTCTTCCACTTGCAAAAAGTATAGCTTCTATCACACCTTTTGTTTTTTCTTTTTCCATTTCTATTTTTCCTCTCCTCGTGTATTCCTTTAAGTGTCTCTACTATTCATTTTATATTTATATCATACTTATATCATATATTGAAAAATTTTGCAATATTTTGTTTTGTGGGATTTCTTGCTTAATTTGACATAATGTGGTATAATGTAATCCTAAAATGCATAATATTGCATTCGTACATTTAAAAAACTAATTATAAAGGAGATGCGTTATGAAAAAGATTTGTTTTCTAAATAATGGCTGTGGTAGCCATACAGAAACTTTTCGGCAAATTTTCAAGAGCGTAGAACAAGCATATACCCTTACCAATCTGCCACACAAAGCGGATATAATCATCGATTACTTCTGTGCAGTTACACAATATGACTGCGTAAAAACCATCCCCGCAGAACTTCTGTATCTATCTAAACTGAAAAAGGAGGGTGCTATTCTTATCATTTGTGGCTGTGCAGTCGATGTAGTTGGCAAAGATTTTTTCTTATCACTTGATTTTGTAGACTATGCAATCGGCAGTCAAAACTTTCTTCAAGAGATTTTGGACATTCTAAACTTCAAGTGTTCTGGCCATTACTATATTGAAGATGATGATTTGCGTTTGTCTATCGACATTTGTATTGGTTGTGCTAAAAAGAATGGCTGGTGCAGTTTTTGCAAACAACACTATTTGAGAAAACCTGTAAAGAGTATGCCTATTGATGAGGTGTGCAAACTTGCTGCTGAAATTACATCTACTACTTCTGTATTTGTCATCAGTCTAAGTTCACTCAATATCTGTAATTATGGTATCGACTTTGGGGACAGAAAGCCTAAACTTCACTTGCTTATCCAAGCTCTAACTAAAATACCAACTGTTAAGTTTATAGAGTTATATAGCTTAACTGCCAGTTGTATGTACGAGGAACTTATCGAGGAAATTGCTACAAACGATAAGGTTATTTTAGCAGAATTGGCTATACAAAGTGGTAGCGATTCCGTGCTAAAGACAATGAATACTGGTACTACGGTTAGCGAACTCCAAATGCTTTTAGATAGACTTTCTCACAAACCCATGCGTAGCATTTTTGTCACTTCCCATCCTTATGAAACTATGGAGGATGTGCAAAAAACAATTGAGTTTATTAAGAAAAATAATCTTTGGTATCCTATAGTTACTAGCTGTAAAAATAGCGAAGGCACTCCTCTTCATCAAATGGAACAGTTAGAAAAAGAAGAATATCGTAAGCATTACAATTTGATTGCTCAAACTGTTCTTAAATTGCAGGATAAGTTTTTAAATAGTTTGATTGGTACCTTTGTCTATGGATATCTATTTATGCTTACTCGATATGAAGAATATGACATGGCAGATATCACATTGCAAGCAAGGGATTTTCGTGGTCAAATTATTGTAAGGATTAAAAACTATTCTTCTTCGCCTTATAAATCTATTCTTGATAGCGTGGAAGAAGGCAATCTTGCAAAAACTAGGATAACATCAATTCGGTCTAATAATGCTGAAAACATTGCTTTGCTTGCAGAAGATTTGGAGGTGCTTTAAGTTATGTGGCTAACACCTAAAGACTACTTCGACTTTGCTAAAAATTGCGGAATAGTCTATTTCCAATTTGATTTACCAGAACTATTAGATGAACTTTATAATGACATCCAAGTTTTAGATGGAATTACGTTTGATGACTTACATGAATTTCTTATGCGTTATTACAACGAACTCATTACTTATTGCCCTGAAGGTACAACTGTTGAGCAATACCTTGACGAAGAGTTGCGTGAAGATTTTCCTTTACTTCGGAAAGTTTTGCTCGCAATTCATAAGTCTTTCCTTGATAATTAATTTTTAGCCCAAAATGTTATTATGTTTTCGGCATGCTACTTTTTTGTAGCACAAATACTAACTCCCCAAGTTGCAGCATCTGCTGCCTCTTGGGGAGTTTTATTTACTAGGAAAGTAGTGCTTTCCTAGTAAATAAAACTGGCTGAACGCTTACCCTCTAAGATTTCTCGCCTTTAAGCTCGAAACTTAGATGGGCTTAAGCAAAGAGCGCCGAGGCGCTTTGTTCTTTCCACTGGTATATTTTTAAATCTACCTTATTATTTTCTACTTTTATGCCTTCTTTTTCTAGTTTCTCTTTTTGCTTTTCTTCTCCTCCAAACACAAAAGCTTCTGCTAATTCTCCTTTACTATTTAGTACTTTGTAACATGGATATTTATTTTCATCTGGGTTTTTATGAAGAATATTTCCTACTACTCTCGCAAGTCCTTTATTTCCTATGTTTTCTGCAACTTGCTTATATGTAACCACTTTCCCTTTTGGTATTGTAAGTAGATAGTCATATACTTTTTGTGATAAAC
>JAAVZQ010000045.1 GCA_022791735.1 Clostridia bacterium | reverse complement strand
TTTTTTATAAATCTGTCTAAATTAGCTTTATTATAGATTTTGTTATCATTTGAAATAACCACAACGCCAGCTTGTACTGCTTCTTCTAAAGAATTATACTCTTTTGGAGTACTAGCTACTTCTGGCGTATCATTGTGCTTTATCTCTGGATTAGATGCTATATTTAAGTTATCTGTTACTCTATTTAACTTAACTAAATATATCCCACCTGCTATAATAAGTAAACTTGCTACTATTGCTATAATTAAAAATTTTTTATTCATAAATCTCACCATTACCCTTTCATAATTTAGACGTTTTTATATTGCATTTTGGTTGGTGATTTTTAAATTATTCTAACTAACTCTGTAATGTCCTATAATATTTTCTTCTCCGTATACCTCTAAAATGTCTTCTTCATAATTTATTTGCATAGGGTTTGCATGATGTATCACAAACGGTATACCTTTTTTATTTCTTTTATCTGATATTACACCTATATGTTTTTTAAATACTACTATGTCTCCGCCTTGCCACTCATGTATTTGCGTTAAATCTGTTGTAAGTAATAATGTTTAGATTATATAGTAGCACTGTAATAACTAAAACAATAGCAATACTTATTATTAAAAATATTATAATTTTTTTATTCATTATCTTTTTTATCTTCTTTCTTATTTTCTTTGTATTTATTATAGTGTACTGAAGATAAGCATAAAAAACATGCTCCTAAACATAAATATACCACTGCCATACTTTGTTTAGTAATAAACCCTAAAATAGCACTAATAAAAAAGCATATTGAAGCAACAATATAAAGTACAAATACTAATTTCTCCCTTTTCATTTTGCCCCTCCTTTACTAAAGTTAAATATTTCACTAACAAACCACGATATATTTGTTATTATCACAAAAGTCAACGCTATATTTGAATATTGTTCCCTATCCCAGTTATCTCCATAAATATAGTTTAAGACCATATTTCCAATAAACATAGCAATTACTATTATACCACATATAATTTCTATTTTAACAAAAACTTTTCTCTTTTTATCAATCTGCTTTCTTAACTCTATCAAGTTCTCCTCTGCCACTTTTTGATATTTATTTTCCGCTATTCTTTCACCTGTAACTAACTCATTAATTGTTATTCCTAATGTATCACATAATTCTTTTAAAATCCCATAATCTGGCATTGTTTTACCGTTTTCCCAACGGCTAACTGACTTATCAGTGACGCCTAATTTCTCTGCAAGTTGTTCCTGCGTTAAATCCTTCTCTTTGCGAAGCTTTCGAATAAAATTCCCTATTTTTTCTTGGTTCATACTATATCCTCCTTTTCAATAATAATTCTATAGTATTTGTCTTAAAATTTACAGGACACAAACTGAGAGTTCTTGAAACTACTATTAATCATAACATAAAATTAATTATGCATCAACTGTCTACTTGAATTATCAGTAGTTTTATGCTAAAATTATTTTTATTAGGATAATTTTCCAAAGTAGCAAATGTTCTATAATTCATCAAATGGAAAAAGCTTGGCTTGGTAAATATCAAGTCAAACAAGAAAGGAGCAATTATTTATGGCAACTTTAAGGCAAGACAGTTTCATTGAGCGTACACCAAAAGGAGACCGTGGACGTGGTTCGTTTTATGGACGTCCCGGGCACCAGCACACAGGCATAACTATGAAGCCTCCCGTAATACCATTTAAGGCTGCAATAGATGACGTTTATGGTACTCACGTGACCTTCGAAGAAATTAGCGAAGAGTAATCTCCTTAAGGCTGCCCTAAAATATGGGGCAGCCTCACTTTTAAATTATCTAGTTTCCTCTACTTTTCAAATAATCTATATATTCTTCTAAACACATATCAAGTTCATTTATCTTTTTCGCATGTTCTTTTCCTACATATCTCCAATGCCATGGTTCATACTCCACTTTTGTTATATCTTCTTTATCTTTTCTATATCTTAGGATAAAGCCATAATCTTCTGCGTTTTCTTTAAGCCAAGTAAAGGCTTTTGTATTCTCAAAATCCAAATTCACATAATTGAAATCTACTGCAAGTCCTAGGTTATGCTCACTTGTACCCGGCTTATTTATAATCTTCAAAGTCATCTCTTCTGCTTTTTCTCTTGTATGCCCACTATTCATATACTCTTTAACTTGTTTATCAAACACATTTTGCTGCGTTTCTATGCTTCTATAAGAAGATTGCACCCAAAAGCCTGAAACCTTGTCTTGTTTCATTGCGTCAAACATTGTATTAAGATACCCTATTGCTCTGGTATCAAATTTTCTTGTGTCATCTATATTCGAAAGTTCTGGTTCAAAATCGCTTGGCAAGCTATTTGCATAATTCACTAAAGTAAGTTCCCATTCATCTATCTTTACTTCCTGCTTTGTTGTATTCTCTGGAATAACATTACTATTTGAAACTTGACTTACATCTTCTTTCTTATCAGCCTTGTGAACACTTTCCTTCTTACTAGAAGCAAATAACAAAACTCCTTCTACAATTGTAGCTATCAATAAAACTACTATCACAATCTTCATTACAACATTACTTTTCATACACACTTTCCTTTCTTAACTTAAGTAATTTAGAGGTAAAACATTTAAAGTCCGCGTAGGGTAGTTCATCTATGATTTTTTCTAACACCGCGTAAGCGACCAAACGAGCTGTGCGAGTGCGAAATGGAGTAACCGACATATTAAGCTACGTAGTAGCGTACACTTTGGAGGTTACGACACCAAGGTGTTAGAAAAAAATCATAGATAACTACCCGTGACAGGACAAACGAAACTTAATCTCTAAATTACTTATAGTAGGATGCTTTATGGCTGTTTGAACTGTCTTATCAGCACCAAAGGTGTAAGCTCTTGCTCCTGTCCTGCTGGATTATCCCTAATAATCCCCTTTAAAGTATCATCATCTAACTTAATATCATAAGATTTTCCTAAAATCTCTTGTCCAAAATCGTTTGCATCAACAATCATCATACTAATACCAAGCTTATCCTTTATCTCGTCACATACCTTGCTAGGATTTGCTGGAAGCTCAATACCAAACTTCGAATATTCTTCCCATACATCTCCATAAAATCCGTCTAATCCACTTACCTCTTGTCCTACAATTTTATAAAACACACCTTTTATACCTAAAAGCTTAGTCACAGCACTACAAAAAGAAGCAAAAAGCACTTTAAGTAAACCGAGCCTTATTAATAGCATATTGCATTTTTATGCTCTCCCCTACACCTATCCCTTCATATTTAGGATGGCTTGCAAACTTAGAAAGAAACTTTGCCCAAAAGCCAATCTTTATATCTTCTCTTCTTACTATTCTATTTTGGCATAAAGAAATAATCTTTTCAGAACTAGATATTATATCTCCTTTTTCATAAATTGGGCTTACATACTCCTTAAAAACATCTATATAACTCTCTCCGTGGCTTTATAAATCTTGTCTTAATAGCATGTCTTAAATATATTTTCCCATTAACTTCTATTTCTACTTTTTTCCCTGTATTTGCAATAAATTCCATACATTTCCCTCCTAAAACAAATTACAGTTTTAGGATAACATATGATTGTATCAATTCTGTTTGCAGGTTGTATCTAACATGTATCTAGTTTCTTAAATTATACTTATTTTTTATATATTCACTATCCTTAGAATATATACCTAATATACCTACACCATCATCATATGTCAAACACGCTATTAATCTTGCTTTTTCTGATACTAGTATATTATTCTCAAATTTCCAATCATCTATTATATATAAATCTAAATATTTAATATAATTTCGCAAAATCTCTTCTGTATCAATATCATCTACAATTTTATATTTAGAATTACTAATATAATACACTACCTTTCCTGTTTTCTCCTCTATTTCTATACGTAATGCTTTTACTCCATCTGTTGTAAGCCTAACATTATTTATTATATATTCTTTTTTTAATTTATTATATTCCCTGCCATAGACTGAATATTCTATCTCACTTTCAGCGTAATCTGTTACTGCATCTTGCAAAATATGCATATCCTTCATCTTTTGCATTTCTGCAATAACAGTTTTGATGTTGTTATCATTAATCTCAAGCTTCTCTTTAGTAGTCATATCTACAAGTTTAATGCTAGACGAATAATTGCTTAGTTTTAGGTTTAATTCTCCGGTCTTGGATATCATGAATTGCTTTAACTAAATAAATATTTTCAGCCTGTACGTCAATTTTTCCGCTTAACATATCTGTCTTATGACTAACACTATCTCTTTTTAAATCTTCTAGTTTAAACAAAACCTTTGGCAGGAAAAACGATAAAAATACGACAAGTATAACTATTAGGCATATAAATACCTTTTTCATATATTGTCATTCCTCCTCTCAAGTAATAAATCAAAATACACTTTTGTGCCAAAATTTTCTTCACTCTCTATAATCAAATTGGCCCTATGAAATTCTATAATTTTCTTACACAAAGAAAGACCAATTCCACTACCACCATTTTGCCTACTCCTAGATTTATCTATCATATAAAAATCCTCTGTAACTCTATCTATATGCTTTTTTGGAATTCCTCTTCCTCTATCTACAACTGCTAACCTATATCTGCCGATTGCTCATTATCTCACCGTTTAATCGATATTTTGTTATCCTTTGGTTCTGCCTTTTTAGCATTTTCCACAAGATTTCGTATTACAACTTCAAGTAACTCCTTCTCTCCTTTGATACTTGCATCCTCTACTTCTAATACAAGCTTTATGCCTTCTAGATTAACTATCCTATTAGAAACCTTAGTCACAAAATCCCTTATATCAATTTCTTCAAGTTCTAGGCTTTCCTCTGACAATGCCATAAGTTCCATAAGCTTATGTGAAAGCTTTTCTAGTCTTTTGGTTTCATTATATATATAATTAATGGCCTTTTGATTAAGTGCTTCATCACACTTTTTTAGCCTTAGCATATCCGAATATCCCATTATAGCAGTCATAGGTGTTTTTAATTCATGAGTAAATCCATTTATAAAATCATTTTTTTGTTTTATAGAAAATTCTAGCGATTTTATCGTTTTTTCTATCTCCTCTGACATAGTATTAAAGCTATTTGCAAGTTCTCCTATCTCATCACTACTCTTTATATCCACTCTACTTGAAAAGTCGCCATTTGCAATTTTTTTTGCTTTATTATTTAATATTTTAATTGGCTTTGTCATAACCGCAGAAAAAATTATTATAAAAACAGAAGCAATTCCTAAAATAATAATATCTGAAAATATAACTTCTTTCATTTGCCTATCTCTTTCAGCATAAATATCTGAAATGTCATAAATATTAACTATGTATATAACACTATTATTTATTGTTATATTTGAAGAAAATAGCATATAGTGCCTACTGTTTGCTTCTCTTATATAATAATCTCCATCTTGGTTATTATATATAAAATCAAAATCTAGCTTTTCTACTTCATCAAAATTAGAAAAAATTATTTCTTGTTTATTATATAAAGTAATTCTCTCTGAATTTTCTCCCATATATCTATAAAGTGCTTTCACGTATTCTACAATCATCTCATTTGTTATTTCTTCTCCTATTTCAATATTGCTTATAATATTGCTTTCTATATAGTATCTTTGCAAAATATGTTGTTTATAATTCTGGGCCCCACTTTTTTCAAGTGAATGCTCAAAACTTTGTCTTACAATAAAATATCTGCTTACAGACAAAATGCATGCCATAATTGCAATAATACTAAGCACCAGTTTTAGTGTAATTTTCATATATCTCTCCTTATTTTTCTAACATATATCCAATTCTATAAACAGTTTTTATCTTGTCCTTCCAGTTAAGCTTTTTCCTTAGTCTTTGTATATGAAGGTCCAAAGTCCTTGTTTCAAATTCTAATTCTTCTCCCCAAACTTTTTCAAATATTGTCTCCCTATATAATGCAGAACCAATATTTTGTGCTAAAAGCATAAGTAAATCAAATTCTTTAGGTGTAAGGTCCACTTTTTCACTATTTAGCTTAACTGCTCTTGCTAGAACATCTATCTCTACATTATCGATATTTATAATATTGCTTGCCTTGTTATATCTTCTTAGGACTACCTCTATTCTTGCCACTAACTCCTCCATTTCAAAAGGTTTTGTGATATAATCATCTGCACCTTCTCTTAACCCTTTGATTTTATCCTTAGTTTGACTTTTAGCTGTAATAAAAATAACTGGCAACTCTTTTGTGATTTTTATGTACTCTAAAAGTTCATATCCGTCTATTTTTGGCACCATTACATCTAGCAAAGCCAAATCATAGTCTTTATTATCTATGTACTCACATGCAAGTTCTCCGTCACTTGCCACATCGCATTTATAACCCTTATACTCTAATTCAATCTTAATTAAATCACTAATAGATGCTTCATCTTCTACAATCAAAATTTTCTTCATATTACCACCAATTTTATTATACATCACAATTGTATCTAAATTGTAAAAATTAAGAAAACCTAAATCTTTTTTGACTTAGGTTTTCTTTATTTCTAATATTAAATTTCTAATTCATAACCACTTGTGTCTGGCCTTACAATGTCACTATCTTTTACTACTCCATATTCATAATGATAATCTACTGTCATATTATTTTCAATATCAATCATTTTTATTGCAAGCCCTGTATCTATGTCAATAAATTTTTGTGTATTTCCATCTTTGATAATATAACACTCTCTTCCAGCAAGATTAACTTTATCAATACTTGTAGACAATGCAATACAGAAGTTTATAAAGAAATTTTTTGAAGTAAAAGATATAGGACTTATCATCGCATCTAGTTTATTAGATAATATGACTTTTCTATCTCCAAACTCTGTTAATTGTAGGCTTTCTTCATCTGTATGATATGTTGTAATTTTAAAAAATGTATTTTCACTTAAATCATGCCTAACCATCTTACCAATGTATTTCTCATCTTTAATATAATATTCTGAACTATTTGCCACTTCTGATGAGTACGATGTCACTTTTAAATAATAATTATCTTGTTCTATTTTACTAGCTTTATTAGCCATATTTGTAAGTATAAACGTTTTTCTACCAACAAAGATTATAAATAATACTACAATAATAATTAGAATATTTCTTATCAATTTAAACTTTATATTAAACTTTTTAATATAATTTACTTCTTTTTTATCTCTTTCTGCTTCATCTAATCTTATATCATTTTGCATTTCTTTTAAAACTTTTTTACAATCTTTGCATTCGTTCAAATGTTCTGTGATATACTTATTTGTTTCTTCATTTGTTAGTTTTTCAATATAATTTGGTAATAAATCTTGAACAATTTTACAATCTCTTTTTTCTTTCATATCAATCAACCTCCTTTAATTTTTGTTTTCCTCGATAAAATGTTACTCTTGCCCAATTTTCTGTTTTATTTAAAATAGTACCTATTTCCTTAAAACTTAGTTCTCCTGTAATCCTTAAATACATTACTTCTCTTGTTTTTTCATCTAACTTTTGCATTTTTCTATATAACGAAAGTTTTTCATCTTTTAATATCAACTGCTCTTCTACATTTTCAAGAGCTTGTATATCAAAAAGTTCTTTTTCTTCGATATCTAAAATTCTTTTATTTTTCCTATAATAATCAAAAAGCAGATTTTTAGCAATTTGACACAACCATACAGACATTTTACAATCACCTTTGTATGTATTAATCTTTTTTACCGCCTTATAAAAAGTTTCCTGTGTAAGTTCTTCGGAAATATCATTATTTCGAGTTAAACAGAATAGATATTTATTTACTGTTTCAAAATATTCTTTATATATTTCTTCAATATTCTGCATAACTTTTATCCTCCTTTACCATAAGACGTTTAAATTTTAATTTCGTTACAAGCATTTTAATTTTATCATATTATTTTTTAATTAGTGTGTATTATTTTTCGAAAAATATTGACAAAAGGTTTAAATCTTATATAATATATACAATATATTTAAAATCTAGGAGGAAAAATTATGAAAGCATATGTATGTAAAGTTTGTGGATATGTCCACTTTGGAGAAGAAGCTCCAGAAAAATGCCCTCAATGTGGTGCATCAAAAGATAAATTTGAAGAAAAAATAGAAAAATCAGGTGCGAATGAATATGCAGACGAACATAGAATTGGTGTTGCTCAAGGATTAGATGAATATGTTGTAAAAGGATTAAAAGATAACTTTATGGGAGAATGTACAGAAGTTGGTATGTACATAGCAATGAGCCGTCAAGCTGATAGAGATGGTTATCCAGAAATAGCAGAAGCATTTAAGAGATATGCATGGGAAGAAGCTGAACACGCTGCTAAATTTGCAGAATTACTTGGAGAAGTTGTATATCCTGACACAAAGAAAAATCTTATGTTAAGAGCAGAAGCTGAATGTGGAGCTTGTATGGGTAAAAAAGAACTTGCAACTAGAGCAAAAGAACTTGGTTATGATGCAGTACATGACACAGTTCATGAAATGTGCAAAGATGAAGCAAGACATGGAAAAGGATTTGAAGGATTACTTAAAAGATATTTTGGTGAGTAGTCAAAAAATTAGTATATTGCGTCGTTGTTTTTTCATACAAATTTTATATGCAAAAAGAGGGTGTCCTAAATAGGAACCCTCTTTTTCATAAGCTATGTTAATGAACATCTCTTATATTAGGTTAATCAGTGTCCTTCAATCGCTTCAATCACTTTGAGTAGCATCTCAGCTAGAATTGCTCCATCAAACTCAGTCTTACCACTTGCAATAGCTTTAAGCTTTTCCTTATCTTCCGATGAAACCCCTGTATTTACTCCACGTTTAATAGGCAAAGGTCCCTTCCCAACTTTAGATACATCCACGAAAATATTATCTGGAAGCATTACCAATGGAAATATGCGATAGGTGTTAGTAAATTCTTCGATATCTGGTCCGAATCCTGTATAGTTTTTTATATATAACTTCCCCTCATGAAATTCTTTTGTACGTGTGCCGTCACTGTCCTGTATACAATACGCTATTTCTACATATCTTATTTCAGGTATGACTCTCATTAGAATCTGATAACCATCTACAGGAATTAACTCATATGGCAATGCTCTAAGTATTTCATGACATTCTTCTGTCCCAATTAATCCTGTTGCACCAAGTGAAATACAATCATATAAATGAGCTATCTCTTTCAAAATACGTGCACCATTACGTAGCCCCTCTAATCCACGTAGCCTAATTGGAATTCTCATTGTCATATTAGGTATTAGATACACTTGACCTTCTAATCTAAATGGAAACCACCTAAGTTCCATATCTGTTTCAAGATATTGTGTTCGTTCCCATCCACTTGTATATAGTCTTTTTGAGGCTCTAGTTTTGGGCATACCGGGTATCTCGAAACTCCTATAGTCTGGTTTATAATCTAGTTCTGTATCAATCTGCTGTTTTACGCCATATTGTTGAGCATTATCAATGAACTCCATAATACATATCCAATTTTCTTTTTGCATCGATTTATCCATAATTTCTCCTTTCATGCTTCATACTATTATGTCGTACTTATGAATTAGCATTTTAGACTTCTGATTTTTACCTCCCTTTCTTTGTTTTAGCAACTTTGCTTTATACAAATTTCAACTGTAAGCTTATTTAAATATTATATTTCATTTTATGTAAATTGTCAATCTATTTAAAAATAAAAACCACAAGATTACTTATTCCTTGTGGTTTTTATTTTTATTCTGAACGTTTGGGGACGGTTCCAAAACGTTTCATACGCAAAAATTCCAGTGATTTCTCACTGGAATTTTTGCTCTTTGCTAATCTCCTCTGCCAAGCATCACTCAGCAGAAAATATCGATTTACCTAATTCTAACAAGCATTCCCTTAATTTTGCTTGCTTCTTCGTCATTCCATTCGACCTTCAATAGATACCTTTCTTTTTCCTCAGACAATATTTTCTCTTTGACGGTTAAAATCCTTCCCTCACAAGAATTAAAGTAGTGCGAAACGTCTTGGCTTTCTAATCTCAACGTCCCGTAATATTCTTCGATCCGACATACTATCCCATTGTAATCATGAAGTGTAAATGTATTCTTTTCAGATTCTCCATCTATTTCTATGTCAGAGTCACCATATCGCCCTGTGTATATTTTTTTTGAACATAATACACCTTGAATAGATTGCAAGAATTGTTCGTCTATCTCAATGTATTTAACACCATTCTCATCTATCACAACTTCGATACCTTTGTATTTGCAATATCTACGCCCATCGTAACCCATCCGAACAATTTCAAAATCGCCATTATTAAGGCTAAAAAGTAATGCATTTTTCAAGGTAAGCGATAAACGCTTGGCTTCCTCAGGCTGCAACCATTCTGCCAATGCTTCTTCCACCTTATTAAATACTTTCTCGCTCAATTGTTTTACATGGTCTTTGTACAATACGCTTTTAGCCTGTCCATCAGCAATAATCATTACGCCACTCTCTTGAACACCTTCATACACAATCCGTTGTATTTCAGCATGTAATTCTGAAACTGCTCCACCTGTGAAAAAAGTTTTAAGCACCTTTGATATTTTGTCATATTTTGCCTCGAATATCTGGTAATCTCTTGTGTCAATGGAACTTACTCCAATCCATTTCGTGGGGCCGAACATTTCTTCCGTAATTGCCTTTACCGCAGATTTGATAGAGCCACATACTTTCTTTAGGAATTTGAATTCTCCATCAAAACAATCCCAAAGCGGCGAGTTTTCGCTAATTACATAGTTGGCAACTTTTTTCTTGGTATCACACCAAGTGTTTCTCTTTTCGTCGAAGCGCCAAATTTCTTCTGCTTCAATGCGGTATATCCCATCTTCTGGGAACTCCATATTATTGTAGATGAAACCCGAAATTTGCTCTGCATAGCGTTTTACGATTTCTGGTTGATACGTTCTGCTAAGAATTTCAGTGATAGAGACTTCAAAACTAGGTTTTAAAATTGTTGCGCCTTCAATCCGACCGGTGATGTCCTCTGGAAATCTCAAGTAAATCATTTTTGTCCTCCTCATATAAATAATAAAAGGTTTTGTTAACATTTTTCATTTTATTATACTTCATCATGAAAATGTTAACGCGTACAGATAAACTGATATATACCAGTTTGCTCAATTATATCACACTTTTACGCAATTCGCAATATTTTACATAATCTTTTGTGATAAATAACTATCAAAAGAGGGGCAACCCCTCTTTTTTGATAGTTATTCTGTTCTCAAGGCCTCAACTGGATCTTTTTTACTTGCAAATTTCGCTGGAATTAATCCTGCAACCATTGTTAAAACAACACTTATTAGTACTAGTAGTGCTCCACCTACTGGAGGTAAACTACTTATATTGCTTACATTTGCCAAGTTCTCTATTACCATATTAATTGGAATATTAAGTAAAAGAGTTATTCCTATTCCAAGTCCTCCTGCAACTAATCCTACAATCAAAGTTTCTGCATTAAACACTCTTGAAATATCTTTTTTAGAGGCACCTATTGCTCTCAAAATACCAATTTCCTTGGTTCTTTCAAGTACAGATATATATGTTATAATTCCTATCATAATACTAGATACTACAAGAGAAATCGAAACAAACGCAATTAACACATAACTTATCATATCTACAATCGCTGTAACAGAAGTCATAAGCATACCTACTAAGTCACTATATGTTATAACATTTCCCTCTTTTCCACTCTTTCTTTGTCTTTCGTTATAATCTTCAATAATCTTTTTTACTTCTTCTTTAGCCTGAAAATCATTAGCATAAATATTAATAGCTGACGGTTTTGTTAAATCTACTGAACCAAGCTTTAAAAGTGTACTTTCATAAGTTGCTTCTGCTTGCTCTTTATAGCTTGCAATAATTGTAGCTAACTGTTCTGGTGGAAGTGATTGCAAATACATCTTTTGCTCATCACTTAATTTATCCATGCTAAATTCATCTTTTGAGAATTCTAATCCTGTAATAACATTTACATTTGGTCTGCCCTTTTGCTCTTTTACAATATAACTATCATTAATCTTTTGAATTACATATTTTTCTAAGTCATTTGTATATAAAATCCCACCAAGTTCACTATTATTTCCAGTCCATCCCTCTTTTGGCTTCACAATTCCTACAACTCTTATCTCTTCTGCCTTTTTTAATTTCTCTCGCAAAAAATTCTCATCTTCAGATTTATCTACCCAGATATTATTTATTCTTTCATAATAATCTGTGTTTAAAAGCAATTTATACGAAAGATTTAACAGTTCTTCATAAGTATAACTTTCTTCTTTTGTTTCGACTTTTTCTCCTTCGCCAATTTTTTTATACATTGCTTCTAATTCCTTTTGATCCTTCACTCCTAAAGCATATAACACATAATCACTAATTTTATTGTTTTCGTCTACTAAAATCACAACTTCATTATACTTTTCTGGCATCCTTCCACTTACAATTTGATACATTTTATTATTTATCTCATCATTCTCAAAAAGTTCACTCCAAACTTCTCCCATCATCATATTCATTCCCATGTAACTTGTCGGAATGCCAACACTCTCTAATACTGTATTAGGATTTACCTTAACTATTTCTTTATCTATATCAGACTTGTATAACTGCAAATCTAAATTATATTCATAACCTATCGCTGTTACATAATCCTTTATCTTAGAACTATTTCCCTCTATATATTTTTTAAATTGTTTCAAATTATTTGATTGCACTTTACTACTCATTATAGATAAAGTATCTGTTATTGTATTATTTGAGTGTATTTTTCCATCATCTTCACGTTTTTCTTTTGCCTTCACTTCTGTTTCCATATGTGCTGACATTGCAGCAGTCAAATCTATGGAATTTTCCTCAATTGTAAGTGGATATGATGTAAGTGTTTCCTCTTGTACTCTTGTAATGTAATCTTGCACTCCACTAGACAGTGATAAAATTAGTGCAATTCCTATAATACCAATTGAACCTGCAAAAGAAGTCAAAATAGTTCTTCCCTTTTTAGTCATCAAATTATTCAAACTAAGTCTAACTGCAGTATGAAATTTCATTGATGTCCTTCTATATCTATTTGTGTCTACCTCATTATATATTTCATTTGCATTCATATCAACTGGATTTGAATCATCAGTAATTCTTCCGTCTAATATCTTTATAATTCTACTAGAATACTGCATTGCAAGTTCTGGGTTGTGTGTTACCATTATTATTAATTTATCTTTTGATATTTCTTTTAGAATTTCCATTACTTGTATACTCGTTTGTGTATCAAGTGCTCCGTGTTGGTTCATCTGCTAAAATAATATCTGGATCATTTACTAAAGCTCTTGCAATAGCAACTCTTTGCATTTGTCCGCCAGAAAGCTGATTTGGCTTTTTATGAATATGTGCACCAAGTCCTACTTTTTCTAGCGCTTCTCTTGCTCTTCTTTTTCTTTCCCTTTTTGAAACACCTGAAATTGTCAGAGCAAGTTCAACATTTGCAAGTATAGTTTGATGTCCAATCAAATTATAGCTTTGAAACACAAAACCTACACTATAATTTCTATAACTATCCCAATCTCTATCATTAAAATACCAAGTAGACTTTCCGGTTGATGATTAAATCTCCTCTTGTATATCTATCAAGTCCACCAATAATATTTAGCAAAGTAGTTTTTCCACAACCACTTTGTCCAAGTATTGATACAAATTCAGATTTTCTAAATTTAATGCTTACACCTTTTAAAGCTTCGACCATTTCGTCTCCACTTCTGTAAACTTTAGTTATGTCTTCTAAAACTAGCACTCGTGCATCCTCCTTAATTTCATAACATTTTATATTTCTAAAAAGTTTCACGTTAAACATTATGTAAAGATTTTATCGCAAACTATTTATTGTAACTTGGTCGTAATTCACAGCCAACAAAACTCAAAGTCCGCGCAGGGTATTATATAACTCTACACTTCATTTGTTTCCCTTAAATTATATTCTTTCTGTTCCTGCCTTTTCTTAAAATTAAACTTATAATAATATGGTTCAATTCCTCCAACCATTTGGTCAAAATAAATTATATCTCCATTTGCAGCTATTGTTTTCAAATTTGGGAAAGTCTTTATCATTGCCCTATCATTAAAAAATGTATCTATAACCTTTGCATGAACTTCACTTCCATATATCTCATCATATTTCTCATCTATCAATTCTTTATTTGCAACATTTAAGTTGTAATCATGTACTTTTCTAATTAAAAACATTTCTAGCGCATATCCAGTTATAAGTCCATCAAATACAAGAAATACAGTAATTATAACTGTAATTATCTTTAGTTTTTTTACTGATATTTTTTGTTTTATTTTCTCCATAAGTCTTTCTATTTTTGGATGTACATAAGACATAAAATATACTGCTAAAAATCCCCAAAATATTGAAAAATATACACATATTCTTCCGTTTATATTAAGTGGTTGGTTTGAATAATCCCACCACTTCACATGTAAAAATACTTCTGCAAATAAGCTTACTAAATATTCCACAATAGAACCTACAATGAAGCCCCCTATAAATAGCCTGTTATTGTTTTTATTAAAATATTGCAAAAATAGTATCATTACAACTGCTCCAAGCCCATATATGCCAGAAAAAGGTCCATACATGAAACTTTGTCTACTCTCTAAAGTACCTTTTGAAACAATTGAAAATAGTACTTCTACTACATATCCTGCTACACTATATATAATGAAAAATGCTATAATTCTCCAAATAGATATGCCAAGTATTGTAAATGTCTTTTTTGGCTTTTTTTGTACATTTATTTGTTCATTTAAAACTTCTTCCATAAATCCCCTTCTCCTTTTCAATACATTAAACCACTTTTTTGAGCAATTTGCAAGTTTAGTTTATGCAAATTAGTGTATTTTTATTAATATTCTCGCAATGCTTCATTTGTAATACTTCCATAACATTTTTTATTTATAATATTCCTGTAAATAGATTTATTAAGACTTAAAACTTAAATATAAGAACCTTGTTGCTTTTGCAATAAAAACTATTGAATAAAACCTTATAGAAACTATACTAACTTATCTAAATTCCTTCTACCATATATAATTCTTCATCCAACCTCCTCCTTAGTTCTGAGAATACCTCTTCATGAGTAAGAAGTTTTGCATTAGGATTATTTATTTCTTTCTCCATATCATCTAGCACTTTCTCAACTTCTACATTTCCAAATTTCTTTGATATGGCTTTTTCTATTTCTAGCTCTTGTATCATTTTAGAATATTTGTCTATACTCATTACTACCATTGAACCATAACCGTTTTTAGTTAAATATACTGCTTCATTCTCTTTTAATACTAATTCTTCTATTTCAGGGTATTTATTTCTTAAGTCTGAAACTGGTCTTATATTAATCATTACAATTTGCTCCTTTTAATTTATTGTCGTAATTTTATCATAATTTTATCCAAAATGCAATAGTATTTTGTTTTATCGCATGAAAACAGCAAAATTTGCTAATATTCCTGTAACAATTAACAGCTTTAGAGCCATAGTTTAACCCTATGGCTCTAGTGTATCTATGCTAGCTCTTGCTTATTATATATTTCCATAATTTTATCATCTAATATATTTATAATCTTTGCATAAGCTGTAAGTCTTTTAGAATCAAAATTAGATAACTTCTTATTTGTTTTGTATCTAACTTTATGCTCATTTGTTGCCCAGAAATCCATTGCCATTGTCCTTATTTGTATTTCTACTTTAACTGGTACATTTTGTTCATTTACAGTAACTGGTGTTTCTATTATCAGGTGATATCCAGAATATCCACTTTTCTTCGGTCTAGTTATATAATCTTTTCTCTCTATTATCTTTATATTTGGCATCTGCTCTATAATCCCAATAACTGTATAAATATCGCTTTTTACTGGGCACGCTATTCTAAGTCCTGCAACATCATTAATATTATCAATAATATTTTTGAAGTTAATTTCATAGTGCTTTTTTTGCATTTTATTTATTAAACTTTCAGGAGTTTTAATTCGCTTAGAAATACTATTTATAACATCATGATTATAAACTTTATAAAGTGCAGTCTTTACATCTTCTAATGTCTTAAATGTCTGATTTAACGCTTGTTCATATATGCTCATAAGAAGTTCATAATTATCTTTTTCAAGATTTAGTGTATTAATCGGAGCTGATAAATACTTATCTTCATTACTTTCTTCTAAGTTAATTATAATAATCTCCTCCTTTCATAAGTGCATTTTATATTAACTTTGTTATCATATTATCATACTTTTATGTCTTTTGTATGAACTTTTTCTTAATTTAGGTTAATATTTTATTATATCTTTTATCACTTCTCCTGCAATTATAAGTCCACATACTGATGGCACAAATGATATACTTGCTGGTACTTGCTTTTGTCCCTCAATCATATTATCTCGAAGCTCTACTGGCTCTTCCTTTGAATAAACAACTTTAAGACTATCTATATCTCTTTTTCTTAGTTCTTTCCTCATAACCTTAGCTAAAGGGCATACAGAAGTCTTATAAATATCTGCTACTTCAAATTCTGTTGGATTTAATTTATTACCAGTCCCCATAGAAGAAATAATTGGGATATTTAGCTCTTTTGCTCGAACTACAAGTTCTATTTTAGCAGTTACAGTATCTACACTATCTACAATGTATGATATACTTTTATTTAAAATTTTAGTATCAGTATTTGGCATAAAAAATTCCTTATATATTTCTACTTTAGCATCTGGATTTATTTCAAATACTCTTTCTTTTGCAGCCTCTACCTTCGGCATATCAATAGTTTTTCTAGTTGCAATAATTTGTCTATTCAAATTTGTAATATCCACTTCATCATTATCAACCAAAACAAAACTACCTATTCCTGCTCTCACTAAAGCCTCTAGCACGAAAGAGCCTACTCCTCCAATTCCAAATATAGCAACTTTGGCATTTTGTAGCTTCTCTATTCCATCTTTTCCGACTAATAATTCTGTTCTTGAAAATTGATTTTCCATTTTTATACCTCTTTTTCTTGATTTTTGCCTTGTCTACAATATCTTTTAATAACATTTTTGTTTTTTTGATTTAAGAATACCATACTTTTATAAATATTACAATATATAGCAATTTTTAACAAAAAAATGAAAGTGTAACAAATGATGTGCCTCATGTCAAGTAGACAGATAAAATATCTAAATTTTATACACAAAAATGACCGTATATTGTGCGGTCATTTTCATACTTTACTAATACTTATTTATCCAATGATAAAGGCTAGACTAAGGCACGAGTATGGAACCTATTTGTGTTGAAAGCGCCAATAATATTTGTCTTAAGTTTTTTCAATTTTCTGCTTGATAAGTTTTTCTATCTCATCTACACTCAGCTTGCTAACTTTAGATATTATCTCAATTGACAACCCCTCTTTTAGCATAGACTTTATCATTTCTTTTTTACCTAGTGCTTCGCCTTCTTCCTTGCCGCGTAGATAGCCATATTCTTCTACTGCTTTTGTATCCATTATGTGTTTTTGCCTTAAATGTGCTAGGTATTGTTCGTGTTTGTCTGCACTAATTTTTTCTAATTCTTCGTTTGCCTTCTTTATATCTTCATTTTCGCTCATTATCTCTTCCCCCAATTCCTTCGGATT
>JAAVZQ010000044.1 GCA_022791735.1 Clostridia bacterium | reverse complement strand
TCATAAGTCACAACTCTTCTATCTCCTACTTCTTCTATTTTTGTACATTTAACTTTTGCATACAAATCATTACTACTTCTTGTATAATAACTATCTTCTAGTGGCAAATATTGAAAAGACTGTACCATCATATCTCTAATATCTTCTTTAGAAAAATCTACTCCTGTTTTATTTGAAATTACTTCTATGGCTTTATCTATACTAACCCTATACAAACTTGCTGTAAGCTCAGTATTTGTCAAATTTTCATATTGCTTAATTATTGCATCATCTTTTACAGCATATTCTTGTCTTGCAAATATATAGTATGGTTCAATTTCCTTTGGCTCTTTATATACAGATAAAATAAAACCATTATTTTCCTTATCATTCAAAAAATTTGTTATTTCTGGTATCTCTTCTATTTTATTTTCAACTTGCTCTATTTTTTCTTCATCAGAAGAAGGCTCTTTTTCTTCTTCCATAGATGCATCTTCAGGAGAAGACGTATTTACTCCTCCTATTTCGATTCCAGCAGATTTAAAAAATACAATTGAATTACCCGTTTTTCTATATATAACATAATCTGTCACATAAAAGATAACTCCTACTACAATTAATATTCCTAATATTTTTAATACTTTTACTGCTTTTATAAATCTTTCCATAATCTCTCCTTTATGCATTTTGGGACTACAGTTCCATTATTGCATAATCCACGTCAAAAATCAAGTCATATTATAATCTCTTATATTCTTCTTTTAATAGTTCTTTATACACATCTTTACTAATCTCAAACTCTGGTGCTCCCATATATCCTGGAGCTACTTCGTATTTATCAAATACAATTACTATATTGCCTTCTTCTGAAAAATAGAATTCTTGATTATCTTCTATTATCTTAAAATTCCACTCTTCAATTTCGTCATAAACCCAATATGTCTCATTTTCATCATTTTCCATCCTAGAAATCATCTGTCTTTTTATTTCGTCACTTATACATGTTTTATAACTATCATCAATAAATAAATCTGATAACTTCATTATTTTATCTTTTTTCTTATCTATATGATAAAATTTGCTTTGAATATTGGTTCCAGCCCTTACTTCTAATATTTCTAGTCTTAAAGTAAGCCAATCCTCATTATTTGTTATCACATCTGATTCTACTTTAACAGAAAGATAATTATCAGCATCTTTTTCTTCATTATAGCTATCTATAATTCTTTGAGTAAACTTATTTACCTCATCATTTACAGTATTATATACCTCATTACTTGTTCCATCTGTATTTTCTATTTCTGGAATTTCGGCATCCAATTCACTTTTGCCATATTTATCAAAATAATTTCTTATAGTTACAACTTTTACTAAACTCCCTACTATTGGCACTTGTTGCATGGCATATGAGATATCTTTACTAATATTTGGTAATATAACTAATGATAAAACAACCATAGCCATCGCAACTTTAAGCGACATTCTAAACATTGGTATTTTGCTTGCTTTTACACTAACATCTTCTAAACCATTTAAAGTTTCATCAATAATTTTGCTAAAATTATCTGGAGCTTCTACATTTTCACTTTTTACTTTTTTTCTAATTTTTCTATCTTGAAAAAAATTCATACTTTTATAATCTCCTTTATCTTTTCTCTACCTCTTGATAATTGTTTTTTTACAGCATCAATTTTACTTCCAGTTATTTTACTAATTTCCCTTATTGATAAATCCTCATAGTAGAATAACGTTATAACTGTTCTATAAGGCTGTTCTAAGTCTTGTACTGCATTCCAAATAGTTAAATCTGTATCTACATCTTTTTTATCAGCTTGTACATTTTCATCTTCTATATTTGAAAGATATTGCCTATTACGTAGCAACAAAAAAGATGTGTTTTTAACTATCGTATATATCCAAGGTTTGAACTTTCCTCTATCTTTTAAATTCTCTAATTCTTTATATGCACTACAAATAGCATCCTGTACTGCATCTTGAGCATCTTCTTGGTTTTTTAATATACTGTATGAAAGTCTATACATTCCATTTTCTAATTCTTTTATTTTATTGCAAAACCAACTCTTAGTATCCATCATTGGTGTGAGCCTCCTTCTCTAAAACACATTATATCATTATTGTCATAGTTTTGCATTAATTTTTTAATTGTTTACTGAATGAGTTACCATCTTTGTACTTTCAGTGATTTTGCTAAAAGTATAGCCATTTTGAATTCCATAATCAATAATACTTTCTAATGCATTTAATGTCTTAGTATTTCCATTAAAATCATGCATTAACACCACATTACTTTTTGATTTACTTAGATTTTTGACTACATTATTATATACATCAGTTGAATTTCTGGCTTCTCCTGCATCACCAGACGTTACATTCCAATCAAAATATTTATATCCACTATCTACAACCTTTTTAGTTAGTCTTGTCATTATTCCTGGGTTATATTTACTTACTGTATTTGAACTTCCACCAGGAAATCTAGTTATAGTTGCATTGTATCCAGTAGAAGCTTTTATTTTATCTTGTAATTTCTTTATATTTTGCATATATATTTCTTCTGACTGGTATATTTCTTTATAATCATGTGAATAGCCATGTATTGCAACTGTATGTCCTTCGTTTACTTCTCTCTTTACAATTTCCTCTTTTTTACCATCATAGTTTAGTATAAAAAATGTTGCTTTTACATTCTTTTTCTTAAGAATATCTAATATCTTAGGAGTTATACTTAAAGAAGGCCCATCATCAAATGTCAAATAAATCACACCTTGTCTATTATCTTTTACTGGTGCTACTGGTTTTACCTCTTTTTTCTCTTTTAAAACTCCTGCTGGTATTTGCTCAGTCACTTTTACAGTAACACTTTCATAATTACCTACTAAAGCTGTAACTTTAGGTACTTCTGCTAATGTCTTTGGAATACTTATCATTAATAGCAGTTCTACCACTACTAAAACTGTTACTACCTTTTTCCTACTTTTAACTTTAAATAATCTTGTAATTAATATTATTATAATAAATGAAATTATAAATTCTAAAAAAATTGCCATCTTTTGCTTCATCTCCTATCTTTATATATAATAGGATAACTTTTTTCGCTAAAAGGTGACAATTTTTTAAATTTTATTTATTCTAATATGCTTATTATCTTATTATAATCATTTCCTTTTGTAACTGATAAATAAAATTTTGTCTTTTTTTGTTTTTTTATGTCGTTATATAAAATGCGTATATAATAAAGAGTTGTATGTATTAATAATACATATTTGAATATTTTTAGTTACACTGATGTTGGTTTTATACTAGCATCTTTGTAATAGAGAGGAAAAGTGCCAAAAGCAAGCGAAACCTGTACCTACAAGCCAAGACGTATTTTATGGAGGTTGTAACAATGAAAAACATCACGAAGAAGTCCATCGCACTGCTTATGGCTATCGCCATGATTATCTCCTGCACAGCTGCCGTTTCTGCGGCCGAGGTTGAGGTCGAGAACTCCAACCTTCCTGCTGACGCTCAGGTTGCTTGCCTAAGTGTTGACAATGCTGTAGAAGCTACCTCTACAAGAGCAACCAGAGAAGTCTGTTTCTCTAATGGAGTGGTTTCTGGCACTGTTGGTTACCCTCAGTGCATAATCTACAACGATACTTATACGGGTATTGTTATTAAGAGCAATGCAGAAGTACTTGTACGATTTTATTATGAAGACACGGGCCGCCCCAATAATCCATTATATGCATGGCGTGTTCCTTCAACTAATGGTAGTACTGAGCGTTATTATTTCAGCTCGTCTCTCAGGACTGGTATTTACCACATAGAGGTTGAAGTAACCAATGGTGGACAAGCAGTCTATTCGATTATTCAGCAATAACGCTCTCACAGTTTATCACATTCAAGCGTATTGTTTTTGTGCTAATGGTACTTTTCTCTCAAGTAATTATGAGGGTGTCCTAAAATAGGACCCCTCTTATTTATATATTATCTTCTCTTATTTCATCTATTATATTTTTGTTTGCAAATTTCTTTTTTGCACTTCTCATAGAAATAAAGATTGTTGCATAAACTGCTATTATACAAATTCCTATGTTAAACCAAGGTATTTCAAACGGATTTCTACTTATATCTATTCCCATTTTAGGATATGTAATAAATAATATTGCAAGACTAATTACTACACCATAAAATATCGAATCAAGTCCGTATAATACTCCTTCTAGCCTCATCATTTTGTTTATTTGTTTTTCGCTCATTCCCATTGATTTGAGTACTGCAAAATCCTTTTTTCTAAGTAGCATGCTAGAAGATATAGTGTTATATATGTTTACAGCTGACACTAAGCTTAGTAACCCTATAAAGCAATTTATAACAACATCTGTAATTGTTTTTTGTGCTTTAGCTGATTCTCCCATAATTTGATTATAAGAAATGGTAAGCCCTTGTTGTGCATAATTTGATATTTCTCCCATTCTTTCACTTATATCATAAACCTTATCTGTATCTAGTGCTATGTATATTTGATTATACTCTTTTAAATGATTTTCGTTTACCATTTGTATGATTACCGGATAATCTATGCTTCTATTACCTGAATTATTTACAATATATGGGCTAAAATTATCTATAATTCCTGCGATTTTTAAAGTTTTTTCTTTATTTTCTATTGTACACTTATAGTAATCTCCTACTTTATAATCAGTCATCCTAAATTCTTGTCCATATTTAGAATTTCCCTTTATTGTATCCATCAAAATTATTTCATCATCAGCAAGCTTACTAATTCCTACCTTTTCTAAAATAGCTTTATATGCTTCGTCATAATAGCAAATAGTATATGTAGGAATATAAATTTCTCCTTCTGGTCCTGCACTATATATTCCGTCATTTATTACCTTTTTTACTGTATTTGAAGTTTTATCTGTTGTGAGTTTTATTCTTCCCCCTGATGCACTCTCAACTTTATATATGCAATATCCATTAATTAACTCGTTTTCTTCTAAATGCTCTGCTATTTTATATACCTTATCTATATTTGCGTTACTTTCTTCGGCAGTGATATATGCATCTTCAAATATGTCTAACTTTAAACTTGATAGAAAATGTCTATATATGTCTGTTTTATATATGTTTGATGCAATTCCACTTGCTGTCAAAAATAGTATAATACTTATTGTTAAAGAAATAGTTATAGTTCTGTATCTTGATTTATCTGTTTTTATATTTTTACTAGCAATTACTCCTTCTATTCCAAAAAGCCTTTGCATAATATTGGATGACTTTAAAGGATTTTTATTAGATTTAATTACATATGTACCTCTTATTGCATCAATTGGGCTTAATTTACTTAGCTTTCTTAGTGAGAGCTTACTAGATATAGCAACTACAGCATACACCATAATAACTATAAAAACTAATATCATTATTGGAACATTCATGTTAAATTCTAAACTTTCAACTATCAATCGATTAACGTTATCTATTGGTTTATTAAATAAAATTGAGCTTCCAAATCCAAATGTATCATATGTATAATCTTTTAATACGATATTAATTCCGCTTGTCAAAAGTTTTGATATTGCAAGTCCTATAAGAATACCTATAAAAATCCCTATTATTCCAAGTATCATTGTTTCTTTTTTGATTATAGTTTTCTTTTGTTTATTATTCATTCCAATAGAACTAAGCATTCCAAATTCTTTTAGCCTTTCAGAATATGTCATTTTAAAGGCTGTATAAAGCATAACTATTGAAACAAACGTTATAATAGCTATTACTATTGCACCAATTATAACCATTGATTTGACAAATGCAGTGTCTACTTCCAATACTCCTACATAATTTAAAAGTTCTGTATTGTATTCAAGACTTGGTGTTATATCTTCGCCATTACTTATGCCCTCAATAATAAGTTTATACAAATAACTTCCCGGTTCAATTGGAATTTGCTCTGCTTTAGAATAATTTTGTTCTGCATCGCTTGATAGATCTAGTTTGCTTGATGTAGTACTACTTTGCTCGCTTTTTCCTGTGTTACTTGGGATGCCACCTAACTCTTTTTCATACTTTTCTTCTAGGCTTATATAATCAGCAAGTCCAAATTTATCTGCTAAATCCTCTGTTGTCCTATATATTTTTTGAATATTGTTTGTTAAAATAGAAACATCAACAATTGTATCGTCATTCATATTTTGATTATCAAAAATAGTGATTGCACCTAATTCATGATTTACCACAATACCATGGTCAACCTCTAGTTTCTCAGTCTTACCGAACTACTGTATATTCATGTTTTTTTCCGCCTAAGTGTTACTTTGAATTTATCCCCTATATTAATCTTTTGTGCCAACATATTATTTTTACTTGCACTCAAACTTAGTAAAATCTCATCTGAATTCTCTGGAAGTCTTCCCTCTGTAATACGTATATTTGTATTCTTTAAAGCATTTTTATCATAAGCTCTTACATCAAATTTAATCTTTGTGCTTATATTGAATTCGTCTGGATTTATATTAGTTATTCCAAAATTCTCCTCTGATATACCAAGTCTTTGATAAAAGGATACCTCTTTTATATTTTCATCCTTTGCAATTTCTTCTGCAACAGAATACGGAACATTTGAAAATCTAGCCTCCCAATTTGCTTTGCTTCTTTCTGTGTTTACCATGTATTCTTGATAGCTCGAAAATAAAATAAGCACAGTTGTAACAAGCATTGTGACTGTGATTATTCCGTATTATTGTGACCATGCTTCTGCGTTTGTTTTTCTTTAAATATTCTAACGTTAATTTTGTTGTTATTTTCATATTTTTCCCTTTTTATATTATCTTTCCGTCATTTTTTCTCCTTATGTATATCTAAAAAATACATCACACTATAAAAACCACTTGCGATGTATTTTATCTGTTAATATAAACTCATATATGCATATTTATATCATTGTTTTCATTCAAAGTCAACATGTAATTTTTTGTCTTTTTTTGTTCTATTATTCATTTTTCTCCTAAAATATTATTTTAATACACTACTACTATTTAAAACCAAAGTACTATATAAAAAAAGCACATCTTGGTCTTTAAATTCTATATATTTTTCTAAATCTTTACTTCTCATATATCTAATATCAACTAAAATAATTTTACTATATGCTTCTGTAAATAAAGGTATCAAACTGCTTCCAAAAGAATCTCTAAATACAATCAATTCTTTATCTACTTTTGCATTTGAATTTGTTATTGTTATTAGAGGTGTAGAACCTGATAAATATATATCATATTTGTCAAAAGAATTTAATTTTTCCATATCATAAATTCTAGTTTCTTTTTCATTTTCGTAATTATATACATTTGCATTTTGTATAATATCATTTGTTAAAATAGAAATTTTATCTTGTCCTGCATCAAAAGGCAGTTCATTAGCATATATTCCGTCAAACTCTGTAATTTCTTTTTTCTCATAAGACATAGTCAATCTATCAGAAAATCCCATCGCTTCACTTATTTTATCTACTACTTTTTGCAAATTCTCTTGCTTCCAGTGAATATCTGTTATATAGTAATCTGATAATTCTAAACAATCAAAAATATTTATATACTCTGCATTTTCTATATTTTCATTCATAATATTTTGCAATCTACCATAATCCATACTAACATATTGGTCTTTATCTGTGAAATAATTTTTATCTGGAATTATGGAATAATAGCATTTCATATCACTCAAATAATTACTCTGTATCTCATTTATTTTCTTTGTAGCATTTAAAATTGACATCTCATTTAATGGATATTCTATTTTTATGAAACTATTATTATACATATAAATTCCATTATTATCCATTTTTCTAAACAAATCAAACTCTAATTTTGACTTTAAACTTCTAAATTCATCCCTTTTTATAACTTGATCAGTAGTATATTTCTCAAAGTTTTTACTAAAGCTAGCATCAAATACCTTTTTAATCGTTATATCCGGAAATTTAGCAAGTTTTCTTCTTTCTGTTAAAGATATATCTGTATCTGGTTTTAATAAATTAATTAAAAAGAACAATACTAGTAATAGTGCAAAAGCAATAGTTACCACTATATTCTTATTATTATCTGACATTTTAGTTTTTCTCCTTACACCTAAAATCTAAAATATAAAAATGGGTTATATGAACTATCCACTAAATATGCAGTTACAAAAAGCATCAAAGTTATGAGGATTATAGGCTCAAATATATTAATCATCTTTCTAATTTTTATATTCTCTTTTAATTTACTTATCATATTTTTTAAAAGTGGTGTTGCTCCAATTATAGCAATTACTATAATTATAAAATAACTTTTTAAATAATATATTGTATAATTATTAATAAAACTCTCTCCATTGGCTCCAAACAAGCCTGTTATTTGCATTATAGCATCTCCGATATTATTTGCATTGAACAATATAAAACTAATCATTACTATAAACACAACATACATATGTTGTATTAATTTAGGCATTTTCCCTAATTTATCTAATAAAAATAGCTTTTCTATCATCAACAATACCCCAAATAGGGCTCCCCATAAAACAAAAGTCCAATTTGCACCATGCCAAAATCCTGTTAACATCCATACAATTAGAATATTTCTAATTAGTTTGACACTTCCTACTCTATTTCCACCAAGTGGTATATATACATAATCCCTAAACCAACTACCTAAAGAAATATGCCATCTTCTCCAAAACTCTGTTATACTCTTAGATATATAAGGATAATTGAAGTTTTCTAAGAAATTAAATCCAAAGATTTTGCCAAGTCCTATTGCCATATCTGAATAGGCTGAAAAATCAAAATAAATCTGCAAGCTAAACGCAATACCATAAACCCAATAAAATACGACACTCTTATCGCTTGTTTGCAAAAATATTTGGCATAACTCTCCTAACTGATTTGCAATTAGAACTTTTTTAGAAATTCCTATACAAAATCTTTTAATTCCATAAGAAATCTTTTCAAAAGTATGTGTTCTTGATGTAAGTTCTTTTTCAACATCAATATAACGTACAATTGGCCCTGCTACTAGCTGTGGAAATAAAGCCACATAAGTTGCAAGTTTTATAATATTTTTTTGCACTTTCACTTTTTCTTTATATACATCAATAACATAACTCAATATTTGAAATGTATAAAAAGAAATGCCTATTGGTAATGCCAAATTCAAAAGACTAATTTTTGCATTAAATAGGTTATTTATATTTGTTATAGCAAAATCTGAATACTTGAATAAGCCCAATACACCTAAGCTTATAATAATTGAAGATATTAAAAATATCCTTTTCTTATCTTTATATTTATCTATTAAAATTCCATGTATATATGCAGATAGTATTTCTCCAAGCATAATTAATATATAAATAGGCTCCCCATAAAAATAAAATAATAGGGAGCTTATTAATAATATTGTATTTTTATATTTTGTAGGTGTAATAAAATATATTATTAATACACATGGTAAGAAATAGTATAAAAAGTTAATACTTGAAAAAAGCACTTTTTCCTCCTACATTTCTCCTGTTTTTTCTAATTCTTGACCAACTTTACCGCCTACTGTTTGTTTGAATTCATCATATACAGGTTTTCCCCATTGTTCATCTGACATAACAAAAAATATGATGTTTCCATAGTTTGTAACTCTTAATTTCTCTGCTGATACGCAAATCCATTTTCTCATGTCAACATTATCTAATATTTCTTTCTTCATTTCTTCAATGTTTGCTTCATCAGAAACTTTTATCATTACAGCAGAAAAAGCTTGTGCACTTATAAAAGGTTCTGAAACTACAACAGCTTCTACATTAGTATTTGATTTTAACCCTGTTGTTGATGAAAATGCAAATTCATCTGTCAATTCTATTTCACGTACTTCTAATCCTGGAAGTGCCTCTCCAAGCTTTGTATTTATAGTATTGAAAACCTCTTGCATTTCTTCTACTGTTTGTACTTTAATTCCTGTTTGAGTATTTGAATTTCCACCTTTTCCTACAAACATAACAATTGCGCCAATAATAGCTGCTACAACTAGCACTATTACTACTCCAATAACTACTTTTTTCATAATTTTTCCTCCTATTTTTTAAAATTATAATCATATATTAACATACTTTATTAATTTTGACTAGACCTTTTTTAAGCAAATATTTACATTGTCGTTACAATTCACAGTTAAATAAATTTAAAGTGCGCACAGGGTAGTTCTATCTATGATTTGTGATGAACACCGCGTAAGCGATCAAACGAGCGAAAGCGAGTGCGAAATGGAGTAACCGACATATTAAGCTACGTAGTAGCGTACGCTTTGGAGGTTACGACACCAAGGTGTTCGAAAAAATCCATAGATAACTTCCCTGTGTGGACGGACATTGCTTTAAAGCTGTGAATTGTAACCAATTGTCGCATTTCATTTATCCAAATACATTATATCAATATCCACATCGCCTTTAATGCCATCTACTATTCCTGTATCACACATCTGCCAAATAGAATATTCGCCATTGTATGTGGCTTTTGTGTTATACTGTGCAAGCCATGTTTCATACTCTGTTGGATACCAAATTCGCTCTAGATAGTTTTTACTACTGTAAAGCATACCTTTATACCCTTCATCCTCTAAAACCCTTAAAAACTCATTTGCTGACTTATTTATCGTATAAAAACTCATACCTGTCCCATTAAAAGAACTCCAACTTTCCCAGTCAAAAGCTACTGGTAAATCAAGTTTATAATTTTTCAAATTATCCTTTACCCAATTTGCTTGTTCTCTCGCTTGTTTTACATTTTTTGAATATGAGTAAAAATATACACCAACTGGTAATCCGGACATTCTTTGCGCCTTCAATGTTTTGTATAAAATATGGATCTAGCTTACAATCTCCATCATAATCTGTTTGATACCCCATTCTTATAATTGCAAACTCTACTCCTGCATTTTTTACTTTTTGCCAATCTATCTCTCCTTGCCATTTAGACACATCTATTCCCACTTTTGTTTTCTCAGTTTTATAGTCAGATAGAATATTCTCGATAGGGAACTTCTCTTTTTCAGCTGGTGGCTCTGAATTCGTACTTTTCTCTATAACATGAAGAGTAAAGTTTTGTTTTGTTTCATTTCCACTTGAATCCGTTACAACATATGTTAATGGATAATCTCCGAACTGTATTAAAATCATACTCTCCTACTATTTCTCTTGTAGGATTATCATCAATATCATCTCCACTTAGCAGTACATCTGTCAACTCTTTCTTATATCCAACTGTTACAGTATATGACTTACCACTAAAAATTTTTGGTGCATTTTTATCTATTGTTTTTATTGTAAATTCATATTGCCTTTTTTTATTTTTGATATTGATATATTCAAAAGAAACTGGTATATCTCCAAGTTTTTCTGTATCAATTTCATTATCACTTACTAAGCTCCCATCAAGTTTTGCAATAAAATCTGATATTTTTGCCTTTTTTCCAAATTCTATACTTAGTTCCTCTTTTAAAGTAACAGATGTAGCATCCAATTTTTTAGTTTCCTCATTATCTATATATACCCATACTGCTGTTCCAATGGCAACAATAAGTATAATTATTAAGATAGCTATAATCGCTTTTTTCATATTTTTTGTTGTTTCCTTTCTACATACTTATTTTTCAAACTTTGCACTAAACTCTGGAGCACGTTTCTTTAAATTAATCGGCTTTAAAGATTTATCTGTAAAACAATGCTTAGTTTCTCCTGTTAAAACTATTTTTCCATTTTCTTTGTTAATTATAGTATATCCTATTGTCATCCTTACACCTGAATATTCTTTTATAAAAAGACTAATTACTATTACATCACCAAAAGTAACATGATATTTATACTCACAATTTACACCTAAAACAGGTATTGTAACACCATTTTCCTCCATAAGTGAAAAAGGCATATCTAAGCTCTCTAGCCATTTACACCTTGCTTCTTCCATAAACCTAATATAATTTGAATGATGCACAACACCCATTCTATCTGTTTCATAATAATTTATCTTTCTCTCAAAACTAAATTCCATATTACGCCTCTCTTATAATTCACAGCAAATAGTATTTAAAGTCTATGTGGGGTAGTTATCTATGATTTTGAATAACGCCGCGTAAGCGACCAAACGAGCTTCGCGAGTGCGAAATGGAGTAACCGACTGTTTAAGCTACGCAGTAGCGTACATTCCGAAGGTTACGACACCAAGGTGTTAGAAAAAATCCATAGATAACTATCCCATATAGACAAACGAAACTTGAAGCTGTGAATACTACTTGTTAAATTTCTATCAATTCATATTCCTTAGCCCCAACACCAAGTTCAAATGCCACATCAATCGTATGAGTACCATGTTTTGATGTAACCCTTTCCATAAAATGTTCCTTACCTGGATCATCTGAATTTCTAACTAAATCTATACAAGCTTCATCAATTGCAACTGGATCTAAAGATGCAAGTATACCTATATCCTTCATACATGGATCTTCTGCAACAGCACAGCAATCACAATCAACACTCATATTGCACATTATATTTATATAAACAACATTTCCCTTAAAATAATTTACAACACTACTTGCACTATCTGCCATAGCCTCTAAAAACTTCAATTGGTCAACTCTAAACATCTCTTCAAAAGTACCATTTTCATTTCCAACACAATGTATATAACTCTTTCCATGGCTAGATGCAACACCAATAGATAATTGCTTTAATGCTCCACCATATCCACCCATAGGATGTCCTTTAAAATGAGATAATACAAGCATTGAATTGTAATTATCTATGTTTTTTCCAACATAATTCTTCTTAATTACTTTTCCGATTTGGTATTTCTAAAACCTTGTCTGGTCCTTCACTATCTAAAATATCCACATCAAAATACCTTGTCCAACCATGCTCATCCATCAACTCTCTATGCCTATCAGTCGTATTTCTAGCCCCATCATAAGCAGTATTACACTCTACAACTGTACCATTTACATGTTCTACAATATTTTTTACCATTTCAGGTCTTATATAATTTTGATTTCCTCTTTCTCCTGAATGTAGTTTTACTGCAACTTTCCCCTCTAACTTTTTTCCAAGAGCCTCATAAATTCTTACAATACTTTCAGGAGTAATCTCCTTTGTAAAATAGACTTTTGATTTTTCCATAACTTCTTCCTTTCTACCCTAATATTTTTTTCATTTCTTCTTGTCTTTTTACTTTCTTAGTAGTAGTTTTGATAAGCTCTTCATCACTTAAAATCATATTCTGTATATGTTTATATCTTGGGAATGTAGTATTTAATTCTTTTATTTTATCCCATATAATCTTGTATAATTCATCTTGTGTTTTATCTGCATACTTTTCACTCACTTCTTCTTTGTTATAAACAACTTTTACAGATAATTTCACATCATTTTTATCTTTTGGATCTGGCAATCCAAAAACCATACATTCCTCTACTAATTCTATCCTATTAACTAGAGTTTCAATCTCTTCTGGGAATATTTTTTTACCATTTTTAAGTACAACCATGTTCTTACTTCTACCTGTTATAACTAAATATCCGGTCTTTATCAAAATATCCCAAATCTCCAGTATAAAACCATCCATCCTTTAAAACACTATCTGTTTCCTCTTCCATTTCGTAATAACCAAGCATTACATTAGGGCCTTTTACTTTTATTTCTCCTATGCCATTTTCATCAGGATTTTCAATCTCAATAGTATCATTAATCATTGGTACACCTACTGTACCATTTCTCATGTGCTCTTCATCTTCTGCACAAATTACAGGTGATGTTTCAGTAAGCCCATACCCTTGAACAGTCTTAATTCCAAAATCATTAAAGCCTTGTGATATCGCAGGATCTGCTGGTGCTCCACCAGAGATAACAAACCTTAGCTCACCACCTAAAGCAGCTATAATCTGTTTGAATAATTTTCTTCTTATATCAATATGCAATTTTAAAAGTACATTACTTATTTTCTTTGCAGTAGCAATTAACTTGGTTTTGCCCTGCTTTTCTACTTCTTTCATTATAGTTTTATATATTGCCTCTGTTAAAACAGGAACTCCTACAAACACAGTTACTTTATATTCATTCAAGTTTTGTTTTATATATCTAAGTCCATCTGGAAAAACTGTCTTTACTCCTGATGCTAACATCATTATTAAACAAGTCGATCCAAATATATGATGGAATGGCAAAAAGGCAATATTTGTATCTGTATCTCTAATATCTTCTACTGATTGCATAGCATAAATATTAGATGCAATATTTTTGTGAGATAACATTACAGCTTTTGACTTAGAAGTAGTTCCAGAAGTAAATAGAAGTATGTTCATTTTGTTGTCATCTATTGTAGTTTCCACATATTCTTTTTTGCCCTCTCTTATAGATTTTTCACCCTGCTCAATTAATTCTTTAACAGACTTAAATCCTTCTATCTCACTCATACAAACAAACTCTGTTAGTTCTGTTTTTCCATTTTCTTTAATTGCACTAATCTTATCAGTAAGTTTTTCGTCAAAAATAATTAATGAAGCTTTACTTCTGATTAGTGAACTTTCAAGCTCTTCGTATTGTAAATCCTTATCTAATGGAACAGAAACAATACCACCAAGAAGATTAGCTAGATGAGAAATCGCCCATTCATATCTATTTCTTCCAATTACAGCTATTCTTTTTCCAGCAAATCCCATTTCAAAAAGTGCAGTACCTAGCTTGTTTATGTCTTCCAACAACTTTTTATATGTAATATTTTCATAGTCTATTTCCTTACCATTTTGATGCTTTATGACAAATGCTATATGACTACTATATTCGTCTGCTACATGATGAATTAATTCTTTTAAATTATTAAACTCTTTTACTTCTTTTTTCATTTTTATCTCTTTTCTTGTTACAATTCACAATCTTAATAAACTTCAAGTCCGCGTAGGGTAGTTCTATTAATAATTATCAAGAATACTCCTACACTTTAGAAAATGTTTGAGCATAGCGATTTACATTTTCTTACTAGTTCCGAGGTTTTCTTGTAATTATTAATAACTACCCGTGACAGGACAAACGATACTTAATGATGTGAATTGTAACGATTATTTTTTAACTTTTTCATTTCACAAAAAATGCAATTATTTTTGAACTGTCTTTTCTAGATATCTCTTAATCTTTAAAGTAGTAGTCTTTTCAAACTCTGTTTCTCTTATGTGAATTTCCTTTATATGCTTGTATATTACTAAATCTTGCTGAATTCTTTTAACTTCTTCCCAAATAATCTTTTTTAGTTCTTCTTTACTTATATCCTTAAAATTCTCTTCTATGTATTCTTTGTTTACTCTTATCTCAGCAGATAGCACCAAGTCATCTTTTACAGGTTTTAGATAAACCATCGATTCCTCAATATAATCACTATCATTTAACAAAGCCTCTATCTCTTCCGGGTATACATTCTTTCCATTTTTTGTTATCAAAACATTTTTCTTTCTACCTGTAATGTATACAAATCCGTCATCATCTTGATATCCTAAATCACCAGTATAAAACCATCCATCTTTTAAATTTTCCTTAGTTGCCTCTTCATTTTCATAATATCCAAGCATTACATGGTCACCCTTTGTGATAATCTCACCAACTCCATCTTCATTTACATTTACAACCATTAGCTCTGTTCCAACCAAAGGAAGTCCTACTGATGCATCTTTATGAGCATTATTCCTATTTACTGCAACTATTGGTGCACATTCTGTAAGCCCATATCCTTGTATCGCAAGAATTCCAAAATCTCTAAATCCCTTAGATACCTCTGGATTTATCCCTGCCGCACCCGCTATATACAGCCTTGCTCTACCACCAAGTTGATTGTGTATATCTTTGAAAATCTTTCTTTTTAAATGTATTCCAACCTTGTCTAATATATTTGTAATTTTTATCATTGTTTTAACCAATTTTGTTTTTCCTTGTTTATCAATTGCTTCCCATATCTTTTTATATAAAGTTTCAAAAACAAGTGGTACAGATAAAAACACTGATACATGAGCCTCTTCAAGATTTTTTTGTATATATCTTAGCCCTTCACAATAAGCAACAGCCGCACCTCTATATAGCGGAACTAAAAAACCACAAACACACTCATATACATGATGCATTGGAAGCATTGACAAAAATACATCATCATCTTTTATATGCACCATTTGGCACATCTGATGTAAATTATATACAATATTTTTTTGTGATAACATTACAGCCTTAGACTTAGCCGTAGTACCTGATGTAAATAGCAATTCTGCCATATCATCTATGTCTATTTTTGCATTAATATATTCACTATTTCCACTTTTTACAAGTTCTTTTCCTTTATTTATGAGTTTTTTAAGAGATAAATATTTTCCATCTTCATTTTCCAAATCCATATTAATGTAAAATGATGCCATGTCTTCCATTTCTGCAATTACATCAATTGTTTCTTGTAATTTCCCTGAATAAATCACACAATCCACTTCAGCTCTTTCCATACAACTTATGATTTCATTTTGAGGCAACTGTTTGTCAAGTGGAACAATAACTCCTACACCATTTATAACTGCTAGATATGATATTGCCCATTCATATCTATTTTCTCCAATTACAGCTATTCTCTTTCCTTTTAGTCCTAAATCTATAAGGGCTGTCCCAAGAGCATTCATATCTTCTAAAACTTGTGGATACATTATATTTACGTATTCTTTTTTATCATTTTTTACTAAATATGCTGTATTATCTTTGTATAATTTTGCACTTTCCTCTAGCATTTGTTTTAAATTCTCAATATCTCTAACTTCATACAGGGGTTTATTTCTCATTTTAACTCCTCCAAACTTGCATCATAAGTGTTCTTCATATGTCTTGCTATTGCAATATTTTATTCTATTAGTATAATATCATAAAAGGAAATAATTAACAAGTGCTAACTTAAGAAAAAATTATCTCCCCCAAGATAATATCTTAGAGGAGATAATTTTCAAATATGAAATTGTCTTTCTAGTTCTTGTTTTAGGTCCCTGCCACATAGGAATATCGTGTTAATTAGTGTAAGAATTGCTATTCCTGAGCAAATCGTCATTGGCAAGAAATATTTTGTAACTCCTGTAAAGTATAAAACAACTGGTATTAGGCTAATTACAAATATTGCAAGTTGATAAAGTGCATATCTAAAAAACCTTTTGTG
>JAAVZQ010000043.1 GCA_022791735.1 Clostridia bacterium | reverse complement strand
AGAAAATGCAGACACTGCTTGAGTATGAGGCTAATGTGGTAAAGGAACTTGATATATCGTCTTCAATTGTGATTAATAATTTGCTTTTAAAATAAGAATATTTGGTTATAATTCACAGCTTTAAAGTATCGTTTGTCCTGCGCGGACTTTAAGGTGTTTTAGCTGTGAATTGTTACAAAAATTGTGAATATTTTAAAAAATTTTTAAAAAAATTAACAAAAAGTGAACAATATATGATACAATAGGATAGAATTTTATTATTATAAAAAAAGGAAGGTAAAAAACATGGAGGAAATAAAATACAAACGTGTTTTATTAAAGCTAAGTGGAGAAGCACTAGCAGGTGAGAACAAGACTGGTGTATATGCAGATGTAATTGGTAAGATTTGTGATGAAATTAAAAAAGTAGTTGAAATGGGAGTTCAAGTTGGAATAGTAGTTGGAGGAGGAAATTTCTGGCGTGGCAGATATGGTCACCAAATGGAAAGGACAACATCAGACTATATGGGAATGCTTGCAACTGCTATGAATGGTTTGGCTCTTCAAGATACTCTAGAAGCAAGAGGAGTGATGACAAGAGTTCAAACAGCTATTGAAATGAGAGAGATAGCAGAACCATACATAAAGAGAAAAGCTATTAAGCATTTAGAACATGGAAAGGTTGTTATATTTGCTTGTGGAACAGGAAATCCATATTTTACAACAGATACAGCGGCTGCATTAAGAGCGGCTGAAATTGATGCAGAGGTAATATTGCTTGCAAAAACAATTGATGGGGTTTATTCAGCAGATCCTAAGATAGATCCAAATGCGGTTAAATATGATAATATAACATATTTAGATATTTTAAATAAAGATTTAAAGGTTATGGATTCAACTGCAACATCTCTATGTAGGGATAATAATATACCTCTTAGGGTATTTGCAATTGAACAGCCAGAAAATATCGTGAAGATTATTAAAGGGGAAGACATAGGAACAACAGTAAAATAAAATAAATAATAGTTTTGAAAAGAATTGATATTTGGCTAGGCGCACGAAGGATAGTGTCACGGAGGTGTACTAATGTACATTTATGTGACCTCGACTGAGTAGTTTAGGCCCCAAATGCAATTATCTTCAAAACAGTAAGGAGAGAGTTTATGGATTTTAGTGAAATTGAGGCAAAAATGGATAAGACAATTAGTGTATTACAAGAGAATTTTGCAGAGGTAAGAGCTGGGAGAGCAAATCCAGCAATATTAAATAAGGTAAAAGTAAATTATTATGGAGTAGAAACTCCAATAAGTCAAGTTGCAGGGATTTCTGTGCCAGAGGCAAGACTTATTGTTATACAACCATGGGATATGGGGATTTTAAAGGAAATTGAAAAAGCAATACTTGCATCAGATATTGGTATTACACCAAACAACGATGGTAAGGTTCTAAGACTTGCATTCCCTGAATTAAATGAAGAGAGAAGAAAAGAAATAGTTAAAGATATCAAGAAAATGGCAGAAGAATCAAAAGTGGGGATTCGTTCACTTAGAAGAGATGGATTAGATGTTGCTAAAAAAGAACAAAAAGATGGAAATATAACAGAGGATGATTTAAGAAATGCAGAAAATGAAATCCAAAAATTAACTGACAAAAAGATTGAGAAGATTGATGAGTTGTTGGCTACTAAGGAAAAGGAGATAATGAATATTTAGTAATTGTTAAAAGAATTAGTATAGTGCTAGGCGCACGAGATAAATATTTCCTGAGGCGTGCTGGTGCACGTTGATGGAAAATTTATCGAGTAGCAACAACGCAACATGCTGATTATTTTAACAATTTAGAGGAGAAAAATGGAGTTTAAAGAAGAACTAAAAAAGTACGCTAGTATTGTCAATCAAGAGTTAGAAAAACATATAATTAAAGATGAATGCCCAGAGGAAATGCTAAATGCATCAATGGAGTATAGCCTAATAAGTTCAGGTAAAAGAATAAGACCAACACTTATGCTAGCTACATATAGATTATTTAAAGAAGATTATGAAAGCGCATTTTCTTATGCAGTGGCAATGGAGATGATACATAATTTTTCACTTATTCATGATGATTTGCCAGGTATAGATAATGATGATTTTAGGCATGGTAAGCCTACAAACCACAAAAAATTTAATGAAGCAACTGCTATTCTTGCAGGAGATGGACTTTTAAATCGAGCATATATGGTAATAAGTAAGGATATAGAGTGTAGCTCAGATGAGAATATGAGAACAAGAAGAATAAGGTGCCTTGTAGAATTTTCAAAAGCTGTGGATAGAATGATAGCGGGAGAATATGTTGATACGGAGTTTGAAGGTAAAGAAATATCGAATGAGTATTTAGAATATATGCATAAGAATAAAACAGGTGCATTAATAAGAGTTTCAGCAAGAATTGGTGGAATACTTGCTGAGGCAAGTGAAAACGATTTAGAAAATATTACAAAATATGCAGAAAATATAGGACTTGCTTTCCAAATTAAGGATGACATTTTATCTGAAATTGGAGATGAAAAAATTTTAGGCAAACCAGTTGGGAATGATAGAAAAAGAGGAAAAATAACTTTTATTACAAAGTATGGAATTGAAGAAGCTAAGAATAAGTTAGAGACTACAATAAATAATGCGATAGCAGAGTTAGATATTTTTGGAGAAAAGGCAAAGTTTTTAAAAGAGTTAGCAATATATATAAGAGATAGAGAAAGCTAAAACGTTAAAGAATTAGTATATTGCTAGGCGCACGAGATAAATATTCACGGAGGCGTGCTGGTGCACGTTGATGTGAAATTTATCGAGTAGCAACGACGCAAGATGCTGATTCTTTAACGTTTGAAAGGAAGAAAGATGGATAACAAACCAGAGCATATAGCTATAATAATGGACGGAAACAGAAGATGGGCGAGAGCACAAGGCTTAAATATAAATTTGGGACATAAAGAAGGTGCAGAGAATCTAAAAAGGATAGCCATATATGCTAATAATATAGGAATTAAATATCTTACAGTTTATGCGTTTTCAACAGAAAACTGGAAAAGAAGCGAAGATGAAGTAGGGGCTTTAATGGTTTTACTTAAAACATATCTAAATGACTTGATATCTTCTGTGGATACAAAAAATGTAAGGATAAAAATATTTGGACATATAGAAAGTCTTCCAGATAAATTAAGAGAGAATATAGAAAAAGCAATAGAGAAGACAAAAGATAATACAGGACTTACTTTATGTATTGCATTTAATTATGGTGGAAGAGATGAAATAACAAGGGCAACACGTAATATTGCAAAGGATGTAGAAGATAAAAAGCTATCTATTCAAGACATAGATGAGGATTTATTTAAAAATTATCTTTATACAAAAGAGGAGCCAGATCCAGATTTATTAATCAGAACAAGTGGTGAGATTAGATTAAGTAATTTCTTACCATGGCAACTAGTTTATACAGAATTTATATTTGTAAACAAATATTGGCCAGAGTTTACAGAAAAAGATTTAGACGAAGCAATAAATACTTATGAAAAGAGAAATAGAAATTTTGGAGGAAAATAATTCTATGGATATAAAAAGAGTTTTAACATCAGTATTAGGATTACCTGCAGTTATAGCAATACTTGTTTTTGGTAATACTATAGTTATAGATATATTTTTTGCAATTATTGCAGTCATAAGTATAAAAGAATATTTTGACGCATTTGAAAAAACAGGTAATGCAAAACCTATTAGATGGATTGGATATTTAACTGCTGTAAGTATAGGACTTATTAGATTACTCCATCTTAATTCATCACTTATAAGTGAAGACCAAGATATGATAAATATGATGTCTGCAATAGTCATAGGAGCATTTTTTGTAATAGCTTTTCATATACTCAATTCAAATATGAAAACAGATATAATTGATGGAGCTGTGACAATGTTTGGAATAATATATATACCAGTATTTCTATTGTTTTTACCAATACTTAGAGCATCAAAAAATGGTATATTTATAATTTGGTATGTTCTAATATGTGGTTGGGCGACTGATATATTTGCATATTTGGCTGGAAAGTTTTTTGGAAACAGGAAGCATAAATTTAGCAAGATAAGTCCAAATAAATCGATTGAAGGTTGCATATTTGGTAGTATTGGAGCAGTTGTGGTTGCATTAATATATACAATAGTATGTAATACATATTTCTATACAAATATATCATATATATATATTATATTTATATCACTAATTTTAAGCATAATTGGGCAAGTAGGCGACTTTACAGCGTCAAGTATAAAGAGATTTAATGGAATTAAAGATTTTAGCAACTTAATTCCAGGACATCGGGGGAATGTTAGACAGAATAGATAGTGTTTTGTTTATTGCACCTATTGCTTATTTAATGCTTATGAATCTTTAATTTGGAAAGGATAGATTAAAATAGATATTTTATTTGCGATAATTAAAACGATAGTAATGCTTGGAGTTTTAGTAATTATACATGAAGGCGGACATTTTTTGGTTGCTAAACTTTTTAAGATAAAAGTAAATGAATTTTCAGTAGGTTTTGGAAAATGTATTTGGAGCAAAACTATGAAAGGAACGATGTATTCACTTCGTTTGATACCTCTTGGTGGGTATGTAAGTATGGAGGGAGAAGAATCACCATCTGAAGAGGAAGGTTCTTTTAGTAAGGCTAGTTTTTGGAAGAAAATGGGAGTGGTACTTGCAGGACCAATTGTTAATATTGTGTTTGGGTTAGTTGTATATTTCATATTAATTTCTATAATATATAATGTGGAAATTGCAGGTAATGCAACTATGAGATTTATTGGTACGTTCTTAGATAGTATTAAAACTCTTATTTCTGGCGGTGCTAGTATGGATGATTTAGCAGGTCCAGTTGGAATTGCGACTATTGTATCTCAAACATCAGGATTAGCCGATTTTATATATTTATTATCAGTTATATCTTTGTCATTAGGTTTAACAAACTTATTACCAATTCCACCGCTTGATGGAGGTAAACTTCTTATTTATGTTATAGAGGGGATAAAGAGAAAACCTTTAAAAGAAGAAACTTCTTTGAGAATTCAAATGCTTGGATTTATGTTTATTATTGGACTTTCGATTTTTGTTATGTATAATGACATTACTAGGATTGTTTGAATTAAATCTTATCTGTCTATACATAACTATCATGCACAGGTTTATAATAGTAAAATATGGAGGAGTATATGAAAAGAGTTCGGTGTGTTTTTGTCTAGGATGCAGCCTTTGCATATAGGCCATATAGGTATGATAAAAAAGGCCTTGTCTGAAAATGATAAGGTTATAGTTTTATTAGGAAGCTCAAACAAGGTAGGAACAATAAGAAATCCAATCGGAATAGAACTAAGAAAAAAGATATTTGAAGAAGTACTTAGAGATGAATTTGGACAAGCTAATATGGAAAGGTTAACTCTAGTAGAACTTCCAGATTGGACAGAAGAAACAGATAGAGATTCTGATTTAGAATGGGGAAGATATTTATACTATAATATAGTGAGAGCTTCTGGACAAATTGAATTTTCTATGTATTTTTCAGATGAACCAGAGATTATAGAGAATTGGTTTCAAGATGAAAAAGTGAGGGCAAGGATAAATATTAAAACTTATGAGAGAAAGGATATGTTTGAGGCTGTGTCTTCTACTAAGATAAGGAATGCGTTTTTAAATGGAGATAGGGATTATATAAGAAAAAGTGTGCCTAAAGCAGTCTTTGATAGATTTGAGGAACTTAAAGAGATTATTGATAAGGTTTATACAAATGGTACAGAATGATATATTAGAATAATCAATACAAAATTAAATTCGCGTTCGTCGCTCGGGGCGAGCTAATCATCGCAGAAATTCTATGCATATTTTATGGCACCCTTCCACAGGTATGTGAACTCTTTCCATAAAATATTCTTAGAATTTCTAGCTCGATTACTCTACATTCACTCCATCACTTAAATTTAATTTTATATTGATTAAACATTAAATCAAATAAAAGGAGCAAAAAATGAAAGTTACAGATTTTGATTATGATTTACCAGAAGAGTTAATTGCACAAACTCCAATACAAAAAAGAGACATGTCAAGACTTATGGTATTAAATAGAGATAAAAAAACAATAGAGCATAAGGTTTTTTACGATATTCTAGATTATTTAAATCCAGGAGATTGTTTAGTAATAAATAATACAAAGGTTCTACCTGCAAGACTTTATGGGACAAAAACCACAGGTGCAAAAGTAGAGGTTTTACTTTTAAAACAATTACAAGGTGATATCTGGGAATGTATAGTAAGACCGGGAAATAAGCTAAAACCAGGAACTGCTGTTACATTCAAAGATGGATTATTAAAAGCCGAAATATTAGATATAATGGAAGGTGGAACAAGAAAAGTAAAGTTCATGTATGAAGGCATATTTAACGAAATATTAGACCAAATAGGACTTATGCCACTTCCACCATATATACATGAGGAATTAAAAGAAAAAGATAGATATCAAACAATATATGCAAAATATGATGGTTCTGCTGCAGCGCCTACTGCTGGATTACACTTTACAGAGGAACTTTTAAAAAGGATAGAAGCAAAAGGCGTAAATATAGCAAGAGTTACTTTACATGTTGGAATAGGGACATTTAGACCAGTAAAAGAAGAAAATATTGAGGATCATGAAATGCATTCTGAGCATTTTTATATAAAACAAGAGGATGTAAATAAAATAAACAAAGCAAAAGACGAGGGCAAAAGAGTAATATCAGTCGGAACAACATCATGTAGAGTATTAGAGAGTATTGCAGACGAAAATGGTCATGTTGCTGTTTGTGAAGACGATACAAGTATATACATATATCCTGGATATAAGTTTAAGTGTATAGATGCACTAATAACAAATTTTCATCTTCCAAAATCTACACTTTTAATGTTAGTATCAGCATTAGCTGGAAGAGAGTACATACTAGATGCATACAAAGAGGCAGTAAAAGAAAAATATAGATTTTTTAGTTTTGGTGATGCAATGTTTATAGAATAGACTATTAAAATAGGGACAAAGTGCGATTTTTGCTCTTTGTCCCTGCTCATTTTTATTGTATATTAGTTTGATTTTGATTTAGATATCTATTTACATTTTTTAGACTAATTCCAGTGTTTATAGAAATACTGTCAGCCGAATTATCTAAAGTAGTATCGATATAATCATTAAATTTTATTAAATCTAATCTATCTTTTGGCATGCAGTTTTGGCAAACATCACCTTCAGATACGAAAAAAGAACCACAACGTACACATTTTTTAAATTCCATATAAAACCTCCATTTGAGCAGGTGCTCATTAAATAAATTTATCTTATGATTAATTTTCTTTTCATATTTTATCACAAAATTTGACAAAATAAAATAGTTTTTGCAAAAAATATTACAGATTTTATAATTCATAAGGTTATCAATTTGCGATATAGCGAAACATACATAATTAAAAGTATATTTCATAAATTTTATCACATACTAATTATATAAAACAAATCAGGAGGTAAGATTATGGATAAAAATCAAAGAATTTGTT
>JAAVZQ010000161.1 GCA_022791735.1 Clostridia bacterium | reverse complement strand
TTATCTTTATTGCACTCTCTGATTTACACGCATATTCTGATAGTTTGCTTTCATTATGTTTCATAATTTCTTTTATTTCATTTATCACTATTTTCGCCCTCTTCCTCCTTTTGCTCTACATCAAGCTTGGTCTTCTCTTGTTCTTCTTGGCTCACTTCTTCTTCACTTAGATTGTCTTGTTTTTCATCTTGCGCCTCTTCTTCTGTATTCTCCTTTTGTGGCTCTTCTAATATCTCGTCTATCACTATTTGCCTGTTTTCATCAATTTTATATTTTGGAAGTTTTGGCAAATCTTCCAATGTGTTTAGTCCAAATTTTTTCAAAAACTCTTTTGTTACTTTATATGCTGTTGGTCTTCCTGGTAAATCTAATTTCCCTGCTGTTTCTATTAAGTTATGTTCCATTAATCTATATAGTGCTGCATCTGAACCTACGCCCCTTATGGTTTCTATTTCTGCTCTTGTTATTTTAGGGTTATAAGCAATAATTGCAAGTACTTCTAACGCTGCCTGTGATAGGCTAATTTTTACTCTTTTATCTATTACTCCATATATATATTGATGATATTCTTTTTTACTTGACAGGGTGTATCCATTTTCTACTTTCACAATTTCTATCCCTCTACCTTGCATTTTGTATTCTTCTTGCATTTCAGATATGATGTCTAAAATTTGTTTTTGTTCTATTTCTAAGCTTATCTCAAGTTCTCTTAATGTGACTGTTCTTCCACTTGCAAAAAGTATAGCTTCTATCACACCTTTTATTTTTTCTTTTTCCATCTATTTTCCTCTCCTTCGAGGTATTCCTCTAAGTAGCACTTCTATTAGTTTAATATTTATATCATACTTATATCATATATTGAAAAATTTTGCAATATTTTGTTTTGTAGGATTTCTTGCTTAATTTTACATAATGTGGTATAATGTAATCCTAAAATGCATAATATTGCGCGTGTACATTTAAAAATTAATTATAAAGGAGATGCATTATGAAAAAGATTTGTTTCCTAAATAATGGCTGTGGTAGCCATACAGAAACTTTTCGGCAAATTTTTAAGAGCGTAGAACAAGCATATACCCTTACCAATCTGCCGCACAAAGCGGATGTAATCATCGATTACTTCTGCGCAGTTACACAATATGACTGCGTAAAAACCATCCCCGCAGAACTTCTGTATCTATCTAAACTGAAAAAGGAGGGTGCTATTCTTATCATTTGTGGCTGTGCAGTCGATGTA
>JAAVZQ010000042.1 GCA_022791735.1 Clostridia bacterium | reverse complement strand
TTTTTAATTTTATTACTTATTCTTTTATCATTTCATGAAATATTACATAAAATGCTTACAAAATTGAAAATATATGATATAATTGTATAGAATTAATTGGAAAGGACGTATAAGTTTGGAAAATAATTGCGTTTTGGCGTTGTTAAACTTCATTTGAAATCAAATCAACGTGCAAGAGCACGCCTCATTGATTTCAAACTCGTTTGCCTAGCCAAAAGCACAATTCTTTTCTAAACTGATTTTGTGCCTTAGATAGGAATGGTAAGTAAATATGGAACCAAATTTATATAAAATTATGCAAGAGTTGAAAGAACAAAAAGGAACTGAAAATAATTCAGATGTAAGATTTTTAGGTACGATTGTTTTAGATAAAGAAACCCCAAATGGTAATATACAAATTGCAAAAGATATAATCGCTATAACAGATACTATGCAAGATGGTTCAACGGCAATAAAATTTTATGATGAAAATCAAACTTTGCTTGCAGTTCGTGGAGCTGATGGCGAATTATATCCTAGCCAAGAATTTATGTATGATGATTTAGGCTTTTTAAGTGAAATAGATGCTATATCAAATGAGCAAGGTATCTCTTTTGATGAAATAGATGCCGAGTTAGAGAGAATGTCAAAATATCTTGGCGTAGACAAAAAAGATATTCTTGCAATGTCTGAAGTCGATTTAGACACAGCTTTAGAAAACAGAAACAATCCTGGTCTTGATTTATCTAATGACGATAATGGATTAGACACAGATGAAAAGAAAAAGCAAAATGAAGCTGCTTTAAACAGTATTGATGTAAAACAAGAAATTAATCTTGATAATAAAGTAGACAACAGACATACTTTAGCTGAAATATTAGATGTACCTGCTGGTTCTAAGCTTTCAGTAGTTGCATCAGATAAGATACAAGATAACAACAATTCTACTCGTTTTTCATGCGTTATTAAAACTCCTGATGGTGAATTACAGCCTGCTGATATGTTAAATCAAGTTGGTGGTAAAGATTCAAATAAAAACGTGTATGAAACTGATAGAGACGGAAATGTATCAAAACAAAATATACAATCTTCTTTTGCTATTGACTCTCCAGTTACAGATAACGCTATCATTACTATTAGAAGAGGTCAAATGGGAACTATTAAAGTAGGTTATGGCTTAACAGATCCAACTTCACATAGAGATGTTTTTTCAGAAGACCTTGAAACAAGCGAGACTTATCCTGTCACAAGTAGAGTAAGAGATGAATTTAGTGCAAAACATGGTGTATATAATGTTACAGATAAAATGGATGAAATCGAAGAACATGAAGCACATGGAGAACGCAAAATGTCTCTTGCAGAAGCTGATGGTAGACCAGAAACTGGACATATTCATGGTGAAGAAGCAGCTGAAATCATTCTTGCTGATGATGAATTCGTAAACAATACTAACGATATCTACTCTGCTAAGGATATTGCAGAACGTTTTGAAAGTATTAGGGAAAAGAACCATGGGCTTGACCGTAACAAGCTTATAGAAGCTACAAAAAGAGATTTAGAAGAAGATGCAGAGCATATGCCTGGGATTGAACGTAATCGTTAGGAAAAACTTATAACTCCAATTTCAAATATGATTTTTTACTATTTTAAAAACAGATAAACTTGCAGTAACTCTCAAATTTATCTGTTTTTTTGTTATATTCTTACTGCAATAATTCCAATTAAAAAACCTAATATATTCCCTAATCCTGACATTCTACCTTTATATAATTTATTTGCCTCTGGAATAAGTTCTCCTGTTACTATATATAGCATCGCTCCTGCTGCAAAACTTAAACATATCGCAATAATTTCTTCTGATACTGAACCAATCGCGCTACCTATAAACGCTCCTACTCCTGTGGTAATTCCTGAAAGAATAACGAGAAAAATCACTTTAAAAGAATTCATACCACCGGCTTTTCATTGGTGCAGCCATCGATATTCCTTCTGGTATATCATGTATTGCAATTGTTATAGCAAGTGAATATCCGCAATTTCAATGATGCCTCAAATCCAGCGCCGTATACTAAGTCCCTCTGGTAGATTGTGTAGTGCTAGCCCAATTCCAACTGCAATCCCTGTCTTTAACAGACTATTTTGCTTTATATTAAGCTTATTTTGTACAATTATATCACATGCTATCATTATAATTATTCCTAAGATTACTCCTATAATAACTACACTAAATTCTGATATTTTCAGTGCTTCTGGAATTAAGTCAAAACATACTATTGACATCATAAGCCCTGATGCAAATGAGAGTATAAAACTTAATACTTTATTCGATGTATGGTTAAATTTTAGTCCTATAATCCCACCGTATAGTAGTTCCAAATGTTCCAAAGAAAAGCCCTAGCAAAGTATTTTTGATAATATTCATAGATACCTCTTTTCATTTAATTTTATGCAATTTTTTAGAGCAAAAGAACTTTCTATTTTAACAAAAAAAAATGAAAGACACATATTCTAAAAATGTGTATCTTTCACTTTATCATGACTATTTTATCTTCCTCCCATGCCGTCCGGCCTCCACCGGCCACCGCCGTCCGCCGCCTGAGAAGCCACCACCATAGCCTCCGCCAGAACTATAATTTCTGGCTGCTCTTTCGCTTAATCCTGTGCTATATGCTTTCTGCATTCCTGATGCAACTACTGTATTCAAATTGCATCTATTCATCATATATAAATACATATATCCATTATTTATCAAATATGTCTCATCTGCAAGCTCTGGATATTTTATCTTTAATTGCTTTAATACTTTATCAGCAATTCCAAAGGCTGTTGCATATACTAAGTATTTCTCCCAAAGTATTAAGTCTGGAACTTCCCTTTCATTTAAAAGTGAGAAGTCCTCCATATATCTTTTTAATCCCTTCCACTTCTCTTGCTCATTCATACCTTTTTGTGTAAGCATCCTAGTTTTTTTAGCAATTCTATTAGTCAAAATGCCACAAATTAAGCATGAAATAGCAATAAAGAATGGTAGTATAAATACGAACATCATTATAGTAATGACGGCAAAAATAAAATATATTACGCTTTTATTTGACCATTGTTCAGCTTCTTCAATTTCCTTTTTCTCATAGTTTCCTGTTTCCGCTTGTATATCTTTAGTATTTTTCTCAATTCCTTCTATTTTTGCTAAAAATTCTTTATCATGTTTTTTTGCGTAGTTTTCAACATCCTTCATCTCTATTTTCACATTTTCTATATCTTCGACTGAAGTTTTAGTCTTTTTAGTCACATATTTTTGAACGTCGCAAAGTAATTCATAAATTGATAATTCATCACATTTTAATTTTGACTTATCATAAATTGCATTAATTTTTATGTAGATTTTCTTGTTTACTTCTTCAAATGCTATTGCCTTCTTTAATGCCAAGTCTAGTATAATTGCAGATATTATTTTTGTTATATTGTAATTAAAGTCATTCTTATTATCAAAATAGTATAAGAATGCCGCTTCTGTTGGTGTTGCATCTTCATTTGGTATATCTCTAAAATATTGCAACTCTTGCTCAGGCTTTCTAACTTTTATGCCTCTTAGAACTTTTACATATTTTACAATCTTAACAATAAATATTATTTCGGCAATTATTGTAACAATAATTGCAACTATAATAAATATTTTTATAGCCATTCTTTCAAATTCTTTTTGTCTTAATGCTTCTTCTCTTAATGAATTTGCTTCGTCTGCCCATTTCCCCTCTTCTGCTAGAATACTGTCTAATTTATTTGTATTTAAAACATTATCATTCAAAAAAAATACATTTTCTGTTGTAACAATTCTTACTTCTACCATTGTTTCTGTAGCTAGTCCGTGGCACTTCAAACTGTACTGTATCATCAGAAATAGCATGGATAGTTCCTTCTAATGGTCCATGTGCCCATACTCTTAAGTTCTCTTTTGTACTCACTGAATATGGAAGTTTTACTGTACCTACTACTCTATCTGCTTTAATTCCATTTGTTTTCCCTACAAATTGCCAATAAAACTCTGAGCAGTCATTATAATTTTTAATTGCATTACTTATTCTATAACTAATTTTATATGTCTTATACTGTGTATCATTTATTGATACACCCCATGCAATTTCAAACTCTCTGCTATTTCTCTTTAAAGCATAGAATTTGCCTTTATCTACGTGGTATGCATACTTTCCAGAATTCACAAAACTTTGTACACCTGTGTTGGTTACCTCTGAAACTTGTACATTTGTAATATCTCCATATTTACTGCTATCTAATTCAAATGTCTTAAACAAAGTATTTGTATCTGTTATTTTAATATTCCATGTTTCTACTATATCTGCTGTACCATCTGCATTTAAAGTTACATCGTATTCTAAATTACTTAATTTTTGTGAACCAGCATAAGATGTAGTGCCAAGCCACAATATACAGAGCAAAAGCACTACAAATAATAAAATTCTTTTTTTCATTTTTTCTCCTTATTCACCTTTTAGCTTTTCAGTCCTGTCTGCTGTAATAAGTGCATCAATCATTTCATCTAAATCTCCATTTAGGAAATTTTCCATTTGATATATGCTAAGTCCTATTCTATGGTCTGTTATTCTACCTTGTGGATAATTGTATGTTCTTATTTTCTCGCTTCTATCTCCTGTTCCTACTTGGCTCTTTCTTTCATTTGCAAGCTCTGCATCTCTTTTTGATTTTTCTATCTCATATAGTCTAGATTTTAAAAGCCTCATCGCATATTCCCTATTTTGTACTTGTGACCTTTCAGTTTGACATTCTGCAACTATTCCTGTTGGTTCATGAATAAGTCTTACTGCTGATGAAGTTTTATTTACGTGCTGTCCTCCTGCTCCTGATGCTCTATACACTTCCATTTTAATATCTGCTGGGTTT
>JAAVZQ010000041.1 GCA_022791735.1 Clostridia bacterium | reverse complement strand
TCCAATATTAGTTGATGATGTTCTACATACTATTTTTTCTCTTCTACTTTCTTGATAATTGTCTGGTGGCAAATATGAATTTTCTTGATTCATATATTCTGCAAAATATCCCCAAGTCTTTTCTGCAACGCCTTTTATATAACTTTGTTCTTCTCCGTTTAATTTTAATATCATTTTCTTTTTAGTCTTTTTCCTGCTTATATCCATCATTAAAAATGGTGCCGCAAAAAATAATACACCCAAAATTAAGATAAGTCCTTTTGCAAAAACACTGCATTTTGTGTACGGTATTAAAACGAAAATTAGAAGTCCCACCAAAATGTTGGGTAACATCTTTGTAAATACTTGCAAGAAACTATTTTTGCTCTGCCTCTCCGCTTCTTCTGATGTAGTCCACTCAAGCAAATGCTCTTTTGAAACTTTCATCCTATATATTGTTCTAATAATAGCATCTAGTGAAATATAGCCCAAAGTTGGCAGTGTCATAATATTTATTATGCCTCTGTAAAAGCTCGCAAGTAAACCATTTATACTCTTTGAAAAACTTCTTTGTCTTTTGATATTTTCTTTTCTAAATACAATATAATTTACAAATTCTATAACTGTTGGAATAGCGACACTTAATAAACTAATTGTAAGTCCGCATAGCTATGTGTGTTTTACAAAAGGTTTTTAAAAGAAGTAATAGAATAACGTTTAAAATAGCTGTAATTCCGATTAAACTTCTTCTAATATTATCTAGTATCTTAAATCTAGATAATTTGTTTAGCTTGTGTTTTTGTGCCATATAACCTATTATTTGATAATCTCCTCTTGTCCATCTACTAAGTCTTTTTAAATATGCAAGATAACTTGTAGGGTATCCGTCTAAAAGCATAATATCTGATGCTAAACCACATCTTAAATAGCACCCTTCTAAAAGGTCATGGCTTAACACTGTATTATCTGGTATTTTGCCTTTCATGACTTTGCAAAATACACTTAAATCATATATTCCTTTCCCTGTGTATATTCCTTCTCCAAAATTATCTTGGTAAGTGTCTGATATAGCATTTGTATAAGAGTCTACTCCTCCGCTTCCTGCAAATATTTCGGCAAATATACTCTTTTTGCTTTCCTCTAGGTTAATCCCCACTCTAGGTTGTATTATTCCATATCCTGATATCACTCTATTTTCATCTAACTCAGGCCTATTTAGTATATGTGCCATTGCTTCTATAAGCTCTATCCCTGAGTTTAGTGTAAGTTCTGTATCGCTATCTAATGTAATTATATATTTGATATCTAAATTTTCTTTTTCTAGAGTATTTACTAGGAATGTATTTTTACTCTTTTTATCTTGCAAAAAATGGTTTAGCTCTGTAAGTAATCCCCTTTTTCTTTCCCAACCCATATAGCACTTTTCTGATTCATTCCAAGTCCTTTTTCTATATATAAAGTTGAATATTTTTGAACCATATTTTTCATTTAACTTATTGATAATACTTTCACCTGTATTTATTATATTATCATCTATATGCTCTTTTTGCTTTGTGCTTGATGTAGCATCTCCTAAAAGTGTACAGTAAATGTTTTCTGATTTATTTGCTAGATAATATACTTCTAGTTTTTCTAAGAGTTTTTTTACGTCTTCTCCGTGATTTTACAATGCTTGGTATTACTATCATTGTGCTACATTCTTTTGGCACACCCTTACTAAAATCCATTTTTGGAATTAGCTTTGGTTTCACACATTTGCTAAGGATGTTTTGTGTAATTTTTGTTATTATTTCTGTTATTGGTATAAATAGAATTATAGCCTCTGCTATTCCAAGCACTATGTTTTGAGCAGCGAAAAATAACCCTGCTAAGGCTGATAAAATTATGCTTAATATTGTTATTCCATAAATATATAAATTAGTTTTCAATTTATTTTTTACTTTAGGGTTATATTTTTTAACTTCTAGATTTAAATATAAGTCTTGTATTCCGGTCACCTATTAGATAATATCCAATATGATTTTCTTTTGTATTCTTGTTTCCGCAAAATAGCTAGTTCTAATGCCTTTTTTGCTATATATATTTCAGATATTTTGGTTTTCTCTGCAATTTCCTTTACTCTATTTCTGTAATATTCTTTTGTTTTATAGTCCATTTTTTCATAAATTTTGCTAGGATCTTTCCTTAGTATCTCCTCTACTCCATTTATTCTTTCAAATACCTCTGTAAAGTTCATTCTTTGAAGTGCATACATGCTTCTTATGGAATTTCCCATTTCAACTTTTTTAAGTGCAATATCAAAGTGTTCTTTTTTTATCACCTCTTGCAAATTTAGCCCTTGCTTGCTTATTTCTTCCTCTAAAATATTTAGGTATGCAATCCCCTTTTTACCATATTTCTTTAATTTGTATGACATATATTCAATAAATGCATAGCTATTTTCTCCATAACTTTGCAAGATTTTAGCTTGTGATATGAATTTTCGTTCTTCTTTTGGTTTGTTTTCTACTAACCTTTCTATAATGCTTTCTACTTTTAGCTTTTGCATTTGTGATACATATATTTTTGCACATACTTCTCTTATTCTTTCTATTAGGGCAATCTTAAAAAACAGGTTTATATCCCATATTTCGTCCATGTTTAGTGTCTTTTTATTTTGATAACTTTCTAGGTATTCTTCTAAGTCTTTTACTTTGAAGTTTCCCTCTGTATATGCAACAATTTCTGATGCTAGTAAATAGTTTCTAGCATATCCTTTGTATTTTCCTGTTGATATTCCTATAAAATTCACATATTTTTTAAGCGGTAAATTTTTTCTCACTTCTTTTACCGTTTCTTCTATTACATAATAGTTATCAAGTAGCCATTCTCCTGCTTGATGCACATTTATACCAAGTCTTAAGTGGTCATTTAGCATATCATAAGTTTTTGTAATATATGCAAAATTCTCAAGCAATCTTGGGATTGGGTATGTGTTTTTATCTGATTTTTCTTTTAATGTATGGTCTATTGCAATGTTTTCTAGATGGCTTTTTAGTTGTTCTTTATTAAGCAAAACTCCTCTTATATTCAAATCCTTTGTGTTTTTCAAAGCTTTCGCACCTCTTTAAATTTGTTTTATATAGAGTTTTACCTATTTTTCCAAAATTTATACGCAAACAAATGAAAAGTAGCATCTTGCGTCATCAAAAAAATTTTAATTTGCTCTTTTTCTCTTGGTCTAATTAGTGGTCAAAATGCTCCGTCCCCACTGACCACCCATTGACCATTCGTTTGAAAAGAGCCGAGGACTGAAAATCCCTGGCTCTTTCTAGAGTTTTCTATGTTATTTATTCACTAGTCTTTTTTAACTAGCACATACTTCTTAATCAAGAATACTCCTCCTGCAAGTACTACTAACGCTACAAGTACTATACTTAAGTTTGCACCTATCATGCTTGCTGCTTCTGTCAATCCTGTATTTGTATTAATTTGGAATGCTTGTGCATTTGTTGAGCTTATTGTAGGTGTAAATCCGTTTGCTCTTGTTGGTTCTATATCTCTTAAGTGACGTACTTTTGATGTTTGTATTCCTCTAATATTGTATCCTTCAATGTCTACAATCTTACCTGCAATATTAGTTAACCTTACAATTTCTGTTTGGTTAGGGAATTCGAATTGGAATCCCTCACTTGCATTTGTATTTACTGTTGATGTTAATATAAATGTATCTGATATTTCTTCTCCTGGCTTTAATGCTTTATACAAGCCATCTTCGCCATTTTTGTTGTATCTAATTATTTCATGTAAACTGCGGTCTACTAAATTTTGTCCTGCATTTCCACCATATATAATTTCACCATTTTCATTTACACTATAATCTTCACGGCTTGATACAAAGTCTTTTCTGTCTTCTACAACCTCCCAGTCTTGGTTTTCTTCTATGCCTTCTCTACTGAATGCAAATGGTTGGTTTACAAAGTTTACAATGTCTGTTACTCTTGATGTTATAAGCTCTGCTTTTCTTTCATCGAAGTTTTCTATTTCTTTATAGTGTGAAAGTCTTCTTCCTGTATCTTTTGAAATTCTATCTTCTCTGTTTAGACATGTTTCAGAAAATTCTTCATTTCCGTCATTGTGGTAAACAATCTTATTCTTTCTTAAATCATCATTTTCAAAAGCTACTATTGTTTTACCATCTTTGTTTACATCTTCATCATAGTATAATACTGCTATTCTCTTTCCGTCTTTATATACATATTTTATCTTGTCATAGATACCATCTTCTTTTAGATAATCACTATTATTTGATACTACTGTTGTGTATGTTACTTCAAGTCTAGCACCTTGTAGTCTTTCTAGTTCATATTCTAATTGAATAAGTCCGTCTTTGTTGTTCATTAATGTGTTACTTATTGCTATATCAAGTTTTGATAATTCTGATTCTGGTAATTCATTTCCATTAGCATCACATCTTTTTCCTTCTCTGTTGTATGCCATATCTAACAATATTCTCTCTTGTCCATTACTATCGTTGTTATAAAATCTTACATTAGATATGTATGTTTGAATTCCTACATCATTACGTGCTCTTGGTGTTACACCAAAGTCTACATTATCTATTTGATATTCGTACCAGTCAAAGCCTTCATTTCCAAGTACTGCTGGACGGATGTATTCTATTTCAAGTTCCATTGTAGATGTATATGCATACATTGGATCATTATGATATGTTCCCTCTACTGACATAACTCCTTGATAATCATAGTCTGATGATGTTTGCTCCTTCTTTTCTGTGCTTGCATTTTGTACATATTGCTCTGTTATCTTAGAGTTCATCTGAGATAATCTGCTATATGCATCATCATAAGCATCTGAATATCTTGTTCTTAAGTCCTCATTCTCTATGCCTGTTTCTGTAGTTCCTCTATTATCATAATCTTTTACTTTATACCAGTATTTAGTAATGTTTGTGATAGGATTTGCCTTAGTTGATTGATAATATTGTCCATTTACTGGTAAGAAGTCTGCATTTGAATCTTCTCCACTCATTGTATTGTTTGGATTATGCTCATAAGTATTTGTTGTAACTTTGCTTTCTGGTGTTGTGCCATCTCCTCCATAAACAAACCTTACTGTATAATCTCCTGCAATATATGACTTAAATGTATATTCTCCCTTATCGTTAGTTGTTGTTACAGCCCTTACGATTTGGTTTGAACCATTTTCTGTATCATTATATTGTCCACCTTTTAGTAACTCTACAAGTTCTACTCTAATGCCTCCAAGTGCAAGTTCTGATTTATCATTATAATGTAATGGATCATTCTTGTATAATCCTAGTGAATTTTTAACGTTGTCGTCTATTGCTTCCCAAACATTTCCTGTGATTGTTCTAACATTATCGCTGTTTGAAAGTGTTATTGCTTCATACCATGTATCATCTTCTTGCATCTCTTTCATTCTTCCAAACCACATATTCATTTCATCTTGCGCTTCTTTTCCGCCGCCTGTTAGATATTTTTGCATTGCTTTTTGATAATTATTGCTTGCGTTTTGGAAGTCTTTTATATTGAAGCTTCCTGGATGTGAATTTGAATCTAGGTATGAATTATCTGTTTCATATTCATATATTTCTGAATAATTTCCAATTACCCATGACCTAGCATATCCTCTTCCATCTTGGTCTTCTCTTAATTTTTCTGTTAAAATTTCTTTTGCGTCATTTGCTGTTCCAACTAATTCATAAGTCACTCTTACTTTATATGCATTGTCGTCTCCTCTTTGTACTGTCTTATTTCCTGTGTTAATTATGATTGACTTATAATTTGGTGAATCTGCATTTCCACCGTTTCCACCATAAGTTCCATTTTCTAATGCACTTATGTGATTTCCTTTCGTTGTAGTATATCCATTTGGATCAAATCTTAAGTTCTTGTTATAGTAGTTTATTATCTTATTAATCTTTGTAGGTATCGCTGTTTGATTTGCTACTGTTATTTCATAAGTAATATAGAAATGTACATTATCTTCTGAGTATACTGCTATACCTGTTCCGTTTCCATCCAAATTGTTTCTATCTTGGCTATAATCATAATCTTCTTTATAGATGTATTGGTGATATGATGCTTTTTCTTTGTAATAATCATATGTTGTATCATATCTATTGATTGATACTGTTGTTTCTACTATATCTGATACAAGTGATAGGTCAACTGATGGTCTTTCTACTAATCCACAGTGGATTTGTAGTTGTCCTGGATATATACGTTTTACTGTATCTCCTGCAAATTCAACCGCTTCATCTCCATATCCATCACCACCTGGTGCATTTGTTGAATCCTCTTTTGTAATGTATGTGTTTCCTAAACTCTTATGTGGGTAAGTCTCTGATTTGTTTCCATTTACTGAATATCCTGCAAAAGATTCTACTTCAACTTTTCTCATATATGCTATTTTATCAGCAAACTCTGGATCTTCTGGGTGACTTACTAAGCTAAATTTATCTGATGGATATGCTTTATTGTTAACTATATATGCGAATGTAGCATTTGCTATTTCATTATATATACCTTCAATTTCGCCATAATCATAAGCTTTTGGAGTATTTGGGTTAATTACTTTGTAGTCATTTAATCCTGCACCTTGTGCTCTACCTGCTTTTGATGTTACTGCCCATTCTGCAGAATTGAATGCTGCTTCTCCACCTTCTTTAGTTGTCTCAAATTCCATTCCATTGAACTTAAATCCAATGTAATATTTACCCATTACGTCTACGCCTCTAAATTCGTATTTTCCATTTATATCTGTCATTGTTGGGTTAGTACGTATTTCATTTGGGTTATCACTTTGTATAAGTTTAGCAGGTGCGCCAGTTTTTGCATCATATAGTGTAACTTCTACTCCTCTAATTGGCAACTCTCCTGAATCTAATTTACCATTTGATTCTTTATCATCTTTTTTGCCTACACTTTCATCTAAGAATACTGTTCCAGCAAATCTCATAAGTAGTGGTTCTTCTTCATAAGGTATATCTGGTAAATCATAGCTTGGTCCAGATGTATCTTCTATTGTTACTCTAACTACACCATCTTTATTTGCATATGTTGTCATTGTTGAGTTTGTCCATTCTTCTAACTGAGCTGGTATTTTTGTGTTATTTTTCTTAATATATTCTACAAGATATTGTAATACATCTTTATAGCTCTTTCCAGATGCTGCCATTTGGCTTCTTGCCCATTCTTCTACTTTTTGTTTGTCAAATGTGCTTATTGTTTCTACATCTGGGATATAATCTCCAGATACTCCCATTTCATTTAGTTTTCCTGTTACGTAATTGTATATTTGTGCTATTGGGTTATCATATACATGATGTGCTGTAACTTCTGCATCAGTATATCTTGTATAGTTTAGTAATTCTCCTTCATAATATACAAGTGTAACTACTTTGCTCTTTGGAGAAACTGTCCATCCTTCTGCTGCAACTTCGACTATTCTTAATGTAACCTCTCCTGTATAGCCGTTTAATGTAAATCCATCTGGCATATTTTCAAAGTCATATGATGTAAGTTGTAAGCTTCCACGTTTTGTCTGCCCTCTTATTACATTATATTTCTTATCTACTAATGGACCTAAATCTTTAAGTCTTCCATATTTGTCAAGTGTTCCACCATGTCTTGTGTAACTTACTTGTATATTAAAGAATGCTTTTACATCTATTGTAGCTCCTGTATTTGCATTTTTATCAATCTTCTCTATTAAGATTTTTGGCTCTCCAATGTCTTCATTCTTTATTTCAAACCTTGCTATCATCTTTTTTCCAATTGTTACAATTGTAGCATTTGGAGATGCACTTGTTATTTTTCCTCTATTTGTTTTTACTGTGAAGTAATAGTCTGTCTGTCCCATCTTATGTCCTGCTGGTGCTACTACCTCTTTTAGGTGCAATTCTAATGTTGCATCCTGCAAGTTTGGTAAATACACTCCATAGTCATTTATATCTGCCGTTGTTATTTTGAATTTTCCATCACGGTCTGTAATTCTATCTAGATATATAGTCTTGTCTATTTTCTTGTTATACATTACATCTAATCCAGTGATGTGTAATTCTCCTTCGAATTTTGCTCCATATAGTTCTCCACATTCTTCACATCTTTTAACTATCTCTATGCTTGGCTCATCTACTTCTTTAGGCCACCCTGTAATTATAATTGAATATTTTTTGTAGTTCCTATTAAATTGATGTGAAATTCCCACTAACTCTTGTGCATAGTTGCTTGTTGCAACTCTATGTAGCTCATATTCATAAGTACTTGCAGTTATTCCTTCAGAACCAGAACTTGCTTCATGGATGTGATACCAATCTCCATCACTATCATATCCTTCATCTACTAATACCATTCCGCTATGAGCATAGTAGAAAGTATATGTTCCTGCCTTTTCTGTATAATAGTATTTTATTACTTGTCCTTTATATCTAAAAATGTCTACTTCACAAGAATCTAGATATTGGAAGTCTATTTTAGCATAAAATCCTTTAAATTCTTCTGGTTCCATTTCCCCTCTATATACTACTATATAGAATGGTTTTCTTGACATTGCAGCTGGAATTTCTTCTCCATCTGCATATTCATAGTAATATCTATCTTCAATACGTTTTGTTTTTGCTTCATCTGATATTTCACCATTTTTGCATTCATAAGCTAATCTAAATTTTCCACCTAAATCTACTATATTATCTCCATTTTGGTTATATACTGTTATTTTTTCAATTGCTGCGAATTTTACTTGTTCAAATTCATGATGTTTAGATTCTCCTTCATATACACTACCCTCTATATCATAAGAATCTAAGTATTCATCATCTACTGTGTAGTCTAATACAAATGGACCAAGTATATAGCTTTGATTATCTGGATTTACTTGTACTTTTAAATTTTCATATTCATATGTATCACAATCATCCATTTCACCTGTTATAGGATCTTTTAATTGTTTATTTTCGATTTGTTTTACATGTACATCATCCATTTTCTGTATTTCATTATTTTCATCTAAATAATATGGTTCTACAACCTTTTTAAATGGACTTTCGTCTGGTTTAACAGCTTTTTCATATTCACGTAATTGTTCATAGAATTTTTTGTATTGCTTTGCCATAAGACTTAGATTTCTATCTGGTTCATCATTCTGATTACCTATAGATAGACTTGTATCCCATAATGCTGCTTGTTTTTCTTGTAATGTGAAATATCCTTTATTTATTTCTTCTTGAGATACTGAGTCTTCATATGGCATAGCAGCAACTCCATCATATATCTTTTGTTGTGTGAATACAAATGCAGAATCTTGATGTTCTTTTGTATTTATTGTTTCTACTCTTTTCCACTCAACTGACTCAACTGGTTTGTTACCATTAAGTCCTGGCATTGTATTATGGTTTACACCTATTGCACCTGATGTGAATGTTCCATCATCGCCTTTATAGTCTTCAAATTCTTTAGGTCCATGACAATATCCAGCTAAGACTGATTCTTTTGTTGCTGCCCATAAGTCTTTATAATTGTATACCATTCCACAAGTAGGTGACCTTCTATACCACTTATATGGGTTTGTTTTACTATATGCAGAAGCCCCTCCTTCTGTTTCGTTAACATATGCCCAGTAATGTTTCTCTGTTGCTGACATATGCGTATTTGTTGGTGTTCCATGTTGTATACACCATAGTGATACACCAAAATCTCCAAATAACCATCTTGGAACTTCGTGTGCTGTTAATTTATCATATTGTTTACTGTTAAGTTCATAGAAGATTTCTGCTTTAGTAGGTCCAAATACGACTTGTCCGTCAGTCTCTCCTCCTTCTGTTGGGGATGCAACAGCATCAACTGCTGTGCAAATTCCAACTATTAGAAGCAGTGTTATTATCAATGTTGGTATAATATATTTCAATCTCTTCATTTTTCGTCCTCCTTTCTGTCTATACCCTATTTAGTACCTTTTTATTTATCGCATATGCTCCAAGAGCAAATATTGCAAGTACGGCTAGTACTATTCCACCATAGAACAATATTCCTCCTGTTTTTATTGTAATAATTACATCTGCTTTTCCAAAGTCATCTTCTGAAACATTTTTGTTTCCTGGTGTTGAATCTATATCTGGTAATCCTAAGTCATTTGAAACTTCGATTAATTCTGCTGTATTGTTTGAAAGTCCTACATTTTCACTTGTCATTGTTTTTGTAAGTATTAATGATAATTCTTTGGTTTCTCCGTGGTTTTATTTCTTGTCCTGCAAGGTCTGTATTATATATATTTCCGTCTGCATCTTGATACCACTCTGGATTTAGTGTAGAACTGAAGTTCAAATCTTTTGCTTTATAGTCTGCAATTCTTCCTACATATCCACTTACTGCTCCTTCATTTGTAACTTTAAATGTATATGTTATTGCAACTAATGCTCCATTTATTCTCTTTGGATCAATCTCTACTTTTGCACTATCTACATTGTCAAATCTGTAGTTGTCTACTTTATTATTTGTACTTACTTGTACTAGGCTAACTGTTTTTTCAAGCTTCATATCAAATTTTGGACTATCTACTAATCCTAAGTCTACATTATATGTATTTGCATCTATGATTATTGCATTTGTAGCCGCTACCTTCTTTGTCTCGCCT
>JAAVZQ010000040.1 GCA_022791735.1 Clostridia bacterium | reverse complement strand
TGGATGGAAGTATACAAGAAATAGTAAAAAGAATAGAGGAATATGATATAGGAGGGAATAGTACCCCAAGACCAACAGCAACACCAGATACACCAACACAAGATGGAAGTTATGATGAAGCAAAAGGGGTAAACACACCAAAAGTAGAAGGAACAGGGCTAATCCCAGTATATCATAATGGGACAAGTTGGGTAGAATTAACAAGTAGCAGTACAGCAGATGAATGGAATAATTGGTATGATTATGAGAATAAAAAGTGGGCAAATGCAAGAACAGCAGATGGAAGCATGTGGGTATGGATACCAAGATATGAATATAAAATAGATAGTTCAGCAAAGACAATAGCAGTCAACTTCATAGAAGGAACAAGCACAACTACAACATCTGGATATACATTACATCCAGCATTCAGTACAGATATAAATAATGGAGGATGGAGTAGTGATATACCAGGATTTTGGGTAGCAAAATACCCAGCAGGATGGCAAAATGGAACAAATGGAGCAACAAGTATAGGGACACCAGAAAGATCAAGTAAAACATATCAAACAACATCGTTAAATAGTACTTATGATGGAAATATAAGTACAAGAAAGCAAATGAGTTATCCAGTATTTAAAGCAAATACTTATGTATATAACAATATAACAGTAGGAGATATGTATACATTATCACAGGATATAAAGAACGCAAGTAGATATGGACTAAGTAATGTAGATAGCCATTTACAAAAAAATAGTGAATGGGGAGCAGTAGCATATTTAGCCCATAGTAAATATGGGTTAAATGCAGTAGAAGTAACACAAAACACAATAAGTAAAAGTAATAGTCCAACAGGAATATGGTCAGTAACAAGCCCAGAAAGTGTAACAAATACAAGTACAACGCAGAATATCACAGGAGTATATGATATGAGTGGATGCGTATGGGAGTATACAGCAAGCTTCCTTAGTGGAGGAACAACAACATATACAACAGGAATGCCAACAGGAAGTAGTAGCAAATATGTAACACTATACACAGGTTCTACAGGAAAGCCAGGAGATGCAACAACAGAAACATCTGGTTGGAACGGAGACTACGCTGACTTCGTGGCTTCGAGCAACCCAGTGTTCGTACGTGGCTACAATTGCTCTGCGGTTAGCAATGCCGGCCTTTTTGCGTTTAATGACTACAATGGTAATTGCGGTAGCTACGAGCGGGTTCCGTGTTGTGTTAATCCCAAATTAACATAAAAATCCAAAGCTTCTTATAAATTCCCAATACCAGACTTAGATAATTCATCTAGGTCTGGTGTTTTATAAGATAATACCGTTACTTTATAATTTATATATTGTAAACTAAATTTTTGATATTGACAAATAGCTTTTTTATGATAAAATAAAAATACAAAATTTTATGAGACTTATGTAAATTCAAGATAAAGTTTGATATTATGTAAAATGTATGTTATAATTATTATAGATAAAACATATACTAAAATAGGAGATGATATATATGGCAACTAAGAGTTTTTTAAAAAATATAGTCATCAAAGATAAAAAATCAGCGAACGCTTTTATTGACGCATTAGAAAATGCAGAAAACAAAAAGAGTAAGATAGTAGAAATAGATAGGCTGGTAGAAGATGTAGATGATAATGAAAGAATAAAGGAAATTTTTAAGAAAAAAAGTTAATGGGTTATAAAGTAATAAGTCTAAAAAATATCTATAATAATATTGGAGAAAATGAAACAAAAGAAATATTAAAAAAATTCAAATGCGAATTAAATAAAGATGTTGAATATTTTTTAAAAGAAAAGGCAATAGAGTTTTCAAAACAAGGATTTGCAGAGACTTTTATTGTTACAAGCCAATATAAAAATGAAGAAGTTATAGTAGGATATTTTGCTACTACGAGTAAAGCAATAAATTTAAAGCCAATTATTGTTAGTAAGACGAAAAGAAAACAACTGTTAAAATATGCACAATATGATAATATATATCGCACATATAATATAGCGTTGCCACTTATTGGTCAGCTTGGAAAAAATTATAATAATAATTATGACAAGTTAATTACAGGAGATATGCTATTAAAATTGGCATGTGACAAAGTGAAAAAAGCACAAGAAGTGTTCGGAGGAAAATTTGTTTTTTTAGAGTGTGAAGATAAACCAAAATTAAAGGAATTTTATGAAAACAATGGGTTTGTATGCTTTGGAAAAAGAAACTTAGAAAAAGATGAAAGAGAAACTAATAGTGGAGAATATTTATTGCAGATGTTATGTGATTTAAGTAAAAGAAATTAAATAAAACAAGCAAGAACTTAGAAAAGTCTAGGTTCTTATTTGTTAATGGGACATAATTATATATGGTCAAATGGGACGGAGCATTTTGACCACATCATATATAAATTCTGATGTACGTTATATAACCACGCATCAGAGTTTTTTTGTGAAATTTCCTTGAAATTCAGAGCAAAATATTGTAATATATTGTTACAATATTTTAGAAAGTGGGCAAGTAAAATGTATAAAGAATTTGGAATAAATGAAGAATTAGAGGAAAAAGCAAAACAAAGTGAAAAGGAATTAAAGAAGGTATTTGAAAAAATTGAAGAAGATGCTATGTATAATAGTGCAAAAGTTTTGATGGCGTTTCAAAAAAATAAAGTATCAGACATGCATTTTGGAACATCTACTGGATATGGAGAAGGAGATATTGGAAGAGACTGCATAGAGAAGATATTTGCAGAAGTGTTAGATGCAGAAGATAGCCTAGTGCGTAACCAATTTATTTCAGGCACACATGCACTTACAGTGTCTTTATTTGGGCTTTTAAGACCGGGAGACACAATGCTCGCTATTTCTCGGAAAACCATATGATACTTTAGATGAAGTAATAGGAATAAGAGAAAATGCAAGTTCTTTAAAGGCTTTTAATATGAAATATAAAGAAATAGCATTAAAGAATGATGAATTTGATACAGAAAAAATCATAAGCACATTAAAAAATGAAAAAATAAAACTAATACATATACAACGTTCAAAAGGCTATTCTACAAGAAAAAGTTTAAGTATAGATAAATTAGAGGAAATTATAAAAGAAATTAGAAAAATTGATGAAGATGTAATTATATTTGTAGATAATTGCTACTGTGAATTCGTAGAAAGAAAGACACCACTAACAGTTGGTGCAGATATAATTGTGCGGTTCACTCATAAAAAATTTAGGTGGAGGAATTGCACCAAACCGGAGCTTATGTTGCAGGCAAGAAAGAATATGTTGAACTTATTTCAGAAAGATTGACAGCTCCAGGACTTGGAAAAGAGGTAGGGCCAAGCTTAGGTATAAATAAGAGCTTTTTACAGGGGCTATATTTAGCACCAAGTGTTGTGGCAAGCAGTTTAAAGACGGCTATATTTGCAAGTAAATTAATGGAAGATTTGGGATACAAGGTATCTCCTAAATACGATGAAGCAAGAGCAGATATAGTACAAACGATAGAATTTGGAGATGAGAAAAAACTAATTGCTTTTTGTCAAGGAATACAAAAAGGCTCAGCAGTGGATTCTACAGCTATCCCAACACCTTATGATATGCCAGGGTATGCAGATAAAGTAATAATGGCAAGTGGAAGCTTTGTACAAGGTTCTTCAATAGAACTTTCATGTGATGGACCAATAAGAGAGCCATATGTTGCATTTTTACAAGGAGGACTAACCTATGAATATGGCAAACTAGGTGTGTTAAAGGCAGTGCAAGATTTGGAACAAGTTGCTAAATGACATAATATGTGATATAATTTATATAACAAATTCTTAAATAGAGTTTGCAAAAATCTGTTAGTAGAGAAAAAATAATTTTTTATCGAAAGGAAGGAAAGTATGTTTATAACAAGGTACATTGGCAGAACTCTCTGGGTAGAGGGTGACGGAATGATGGGACGGGTAGAAGAATTAAGTCCCAAAGTCAGAGCTCTTTTTAAGGAGCTAGGGTTTTCGGACCATACCATGACCAGCCTCAGACCGGACAATTGGGTGGAACTGCTGGAAAGCCATGGTGCGATGCAGGTCTGCTACCGCGATTGGGTGCACAGTAGGCCTGAAACCAAAGAACTTCCAGTGCCAAATTCTGGAGCCAATATTGTGCTTGTATCTCAGGACAATGAGGGCAGGTACTATACTTTGGTACATTTTAGGCCTAATGGGGAAATCGGCTTCCCTGGCGGAGCAAGCGTGATGTGGTGTCACCAAGACAAAATTGTCTGGGAAGATGTTCGTCTCACAGCGGACAGGGAGTTCAAAGAGGAAACTGGAATGGAGTTTGATGGACATCTGGTTTACCTTGATTTTACCACTACAACAAACCATTACCCAGCGACTGCGACTTCCAAAGCTTGGCCAGATGTATATGCTCCTAGCATGTATTATGGCTCAGAAGTTAGCTTTCACAAGCTTCAGACGTATGGAGGCAGGCCCTCTGTTGAGGGCAAAACAAAGATAATTCCCATTGACAAACTCGGCAAATTTCAGTGGTTTAACAATGCGGCGCCTGTTTTCAAGCTTCTGCAGGACATGTATCTGTAAGCAAAATCTTAAGGGGCTCCACTTTTGTGGGGCTCCTTAAGATTTAAAAACTTGATTTTATTAGAAAAATATGCTAATATATATACATAATATAAAGGAGAGTTGTGCCTTAAGGAAGGAACGTAAGTAGATATGGAGAGATTAAAAGAACTTGGAACATGGGTATTGCTTGTTATAGCATTTTATCTTTTTACAAATGGAATAATATATGTATGCTTGAATAGAGCTCCATTTAAGGACAATGGAGCAAATAATATTCAAGCTGTAAATAGTGTCAAAAAATAATGAAAAAATAATACTAATATTTGTCTAAAATCTATTGAAAAAAACATACTAATGTAATATAATTGTAATGAATTTGTAATTAAACTGCAACAAATTCGCTGCAATTTTTTTAATTAGATAGGAGAAAGATATATGTTTTCATTTGGTCATGATATTGGAATAGATTTAGGTACAGCAACGGTTTTAGCGTATGTAAAAGGCAAAGGGATAGTTTTAAGAGAGCCATCGGTGGTTGCAGTAGATAAATTGTCAGGAGAGGTTTTAGCCGTAGGAGAAGAAGCTAGAAGAATGCTTCGGTAGAACACCTGGAAACATAGTCGCAACAAGACCGTTAAAAGATGGTGTAATATCAGATTATAGTGTAACTGAGAAAATGCTTAAATATTTTATAAATAAAATATGTGGAAGAACTATATTTTCACCTAGAATAATGATTTGTATCCCTTCACAAGTTACAGAAGTAGAAAAGAAAGCTGTAATAGATGCTGCAACTCAAGCAGGAGCAAGAAAAGTA
>JAAVZQ010000039.1 GCA_022791735.1 Clostridia bacterium | reverse complement strand
TGCGCCACCGCGGGGTCGAACCGCGGACCTTGTGATTAAGAGTCACCTGCTCTACCAACTGAGCTAGTAGCGCGTTCTTTTGTTATTATAATACCTTTTTAGCTGTTTTGTCAATACTTTTATTTGTAATATATACAGTATATGTAATAATCATTCCAATACTCGCTGTTATTAACTGTGTCATTCCCATTGCATTTTGTAGGTTTTGCACTACTTTTGGGTTAAATACGCCAAATAAATTTAGTATATTAAAACTTGCAAATATTATTCCGAACTTTTATAAATATTGCTATAATTCCAGATATAAAATAGCTTATATTCCTGTTTAACATTAATAATTTGTATAAATATACAAGTGCAAAATTTCCAACCCATATAGCAGGTATCATATATACCATATAAACTGACGCTGTCTTAAATACGTATCCACCAAGTATTGCTGATATACTTGGAAGTGTAATTATTCCAACAATTTTCTTCCATCCTTTTACATTTATATTGCTTCCTTTCTAATTTACAACTCTTTTCCAGCCTTGCTTCTATTTCCTGTCTTTACTATTTTGCTCATTGGATTATAACTATCTTCTGATAATACTTCTTTTGATATTTCTTTTCCATTTTTCTTTTTTGTTATATATGCAATACTTTTTGCTCCATTTGCTCCCCCAGATTCTACAACTTCTTCATTTTCTCCTAATGTACTATCATATACATATTTTGTTTTGCATGGGACAGTGTCTGTTTTTTTGCTTGAGATTTCTATTTCGTATTCTTCGTCCTCAAAAATTCCTCTAATTTCCATATCTAATATTCCATTGCTTGCTTTTGCCATTATTTTTATCCCATATTTTCTTGAATTTTCAAATTTGAAATCTCTTGAACCATATGATATTGTTGCATCTCTTCCTGGATCTACATATGATACTACTGATGAGTGATTATATCTTTCTACTATTTTTAAGTTTGAAAGTAGTACTGCATTATACAACGTGCTTGATACTTGGCACACTCCTCCACCATAACTTTGTACAAGTTCTCCTGCTGAATATGCTCCTGCTGGTAAATATCCTTTTGAAGCTGGTGTTGGTCCAACAACACTATTAAATGAAAACCTTTCGCCTGGTGCAAATACTTTGCCATTTATTGCTTCTGATGCAAGTTCTATATTAGTCGCTCTATTTTTATTACTTGCATCATATCTTGTAGAAAATTTCCCAAGAACATTAGGGAAAGCATCTTCTCCAAGCATATCTGTTGTTACTTGTGGCATTGTTATTTGAAGTGGTATGATATATTCTTCTTTTTCTTCTTGTACTATTTTTTTTGCTTCTTCTAGTTCAATTCCAAGTTCTATACCATTTGAATGTATTGTTAGTTCTCCTCTTGCTTTATCATAAGAAGCATTTTTAGGCTCTTTAAATATATCTTTTTCTATTTTTTCTATATCAATACTTTCTGGCTCTTTTTCCATAATTGGTATATCTATTTCATTTATTTCTTTTCCTTCTATTTTATCTCTGGCCAGCTTATCAATAGCATTTCTAATTCCTTCTTCGTCTAAGACAATTCCCTTTTTTCCTCTAACTATAACTAGATTTTCTCCATCTATATAGTATGTGTTGTCTACAAATTTACCTTCCCATTCTGTATCTAGATTACTAAAAATACTTTGCATTATTTCTTCATTATATTTAAAATCTATATCTAAGTTTTCGCCATTTATCATAGTTTGAACAACTTTAAAATTATTTTCAAATATATTACTACTTCTACCTATTGTACATGCTTCATATATTTTATCATTTATATTTGTTTCTAATTCCATTTGTTTTAAAGTAAATTTCTTCTCATTTTCTCCATGTTTTAATGTGATTTCTTCATCCATTATCTTGTTTATTATACTTTCAAATTTCTTTTCTGTTTGCATTCTGTCTAGTCCTGAAACTTGTATGTTATTAATCTTCACATTACTTATAATGTTCGAATTCATTGATGTAATTAGTGCAAATATTGTAGAAAACATTAATAAGCAAAATAGTATTATAAGCAATTTTATTATCCATGCAAATTTTCTTTTTTCTCTTCTTCTCATGTTTTTCTCCATTCTTATTTTTACTAATCTATTCGTATAATTTAATATTATCACAAAGTGTTCTGCTTTACAATATTATATTTCTTAATTTACAATATAATTAAATATCTTTGCTTAGTCTGGTTTTTAATAGCATTTTTTCTCTTGCTTAAAACGTAAGTAGATAAAACAGTAAAAAAATCGTTACAATTCACAGCTTAATAAACTTGAAGTCCACACAGGATAGTTCTATTAATAATTATCCGTGGCAGGACAAACGATACCCAAAGCTGTGAATTGTAACTAAAAAAGCAAACAAATTTCACTTTTTTATATTTACTGCTAGACAAAACTTGTTTTATTTTGTATAATAATATCAAATTATATAGAAAGAGGTAATTTTTTATGATAGGCAATATGCTTGCAAAAGCGAGAAAAGACAAAGGTATGACTAAGACAGACCTTGCTAAAGTAACTGATATTAACATCGGTCATTTAACTCATATTGAAAAAGGAGAAAGAAACCCAAGTCACAAGGCTTTAAAGGTGATTTGTAAAGCTATTCGGAATTCCTTATCAACCACTTATGTTTACTTATGATAAAGAAATAACTGAAGAACAATCTTCATATAATGCTATTAATTGTCTTTCTTATAACAAAATTTTAGCTGTTGATAAGATAGATAGTTTTATTGATTGTCCTGCAAAAGTTCCAAGTGCAGCAATTGCTGTAAAGATGCCTGATAATTCTATGGAGCCTACATTTGAAAAAAATGCTTATGTTTTTGTCGAATTAAATACTCCACTTTCATCAAAAGAATATGGTATGTTCAAACTTAATGATGACATTTTGATAAGAAAGTTCATGGCTAAAAAAGGCTCTATCACTTTGAAAGCAGACAATAAAAGTGTAGAAGAAATAAAGGTTACTGATGAAGATGATTTTTGTATAATTGGAAAAGTTTATAAAAATAAATAGTTTTTTGTAAAAAAAGCTTGAATAATATTTTATTTAATATTATAATATAAACATCAAAAGATAAAATAATAGGAGATTATAATGGAATTAACTAAAAATATATTTTTTAATACTGACAAACTTGTTGCTAACACAACAGTTAAAATTTCATATACTGGAAAATTATTCCAACAAAATGCTGAAGAAGTATTTATTCATTACGGTTTCGGAATAAACTGGGAAGGTATTTCAGATGTAAAAATGGAAAAAACTGAACTTGGTTTCCAAGCAGAAATAACTTTGGACGATTCGGATTGTTTTAATTTCTGTTTTAATGATGGAAAAGATGCTTGGGATAATAATAATGGTCAAAATTATTCTTTTGCAATTGAGGAAATCGGTACAGCTCTAATTTTACAAGATGAAGGTGCATTAGATGCGAGACCAAGATTAAGAAAAGCCTATATTTGGAGTAAAAAAATTAGACTTGCTATATATAAAGTAATTACATACTTACCAAAAATTATATCTGGAAATTATAAACGTAAAATTAATAATGATGATTAATATAAAAAATCGCTTGAAGTCAAGCGATTTTCTTATTTTTATTAACAGTCATAAAAGAATTTATCTATCATATTTTAAGCTATCCAGCCTCCATCTATTTTTATAACTTCACCTGTTATGTATTCATTCTTAATTAACATGTATACACAATCTGCTATATCCTCTGGCATACCTATTTTCATAAGTGGTATTTCAGCTTCTACATCTTTTATTTCTTCTTTACTTAATTCTTTATTCATATCTGTCATTATTAATCCTGGTGCAATAGCATTCACTCTTATATTTGATGGTCCCAGTTCTTTTGCTAATGCTTTTGTCATACCTATAATTCCAGCTTTTGTAGCTGAATAATGCACTTCGCATGAGCCTCCTGTAATTCCCCAAATAGATGACATGTTAATAATACATCCCTCTTTGTTTTGTATCATGTTCTTTACACCTTCTTGTGTTACATAGAATACAGATTTTAAATTTATATCTATCATATTATTTATATCTTCATCTGTTAAGTCTGTAAATAGCTTAATTTGTGATATTCCGTGCATTATTTATAAGTATATCTATTTTTTTATACTTGTCTAATACATAGTTTATCATGTCTTTTACTTCTTCTCTCTTACTTACATCTGCTTTATATAAGTCTATTTCTATCCCTTGTTTTTCTAATTCTTCCTTTAGTTCCTCTGCTTGTTTTTGTGACTTATTATAATTTGCAATTACTTTTATTCCTTCTATTGCTAATTTTTTCACACACGCTCTCCCTATGCCACGAGACGCACCTGTAACTATTGCTACTTTTTGCATACTTTTCTCCTTTTTAGTATAAACTCTTTACTTATCTATAAATAGTACATTTACAATATTATTATATCTGTCTTGTAATTTTGTCCTTGTTCGTTCACTTAATTTATTATAATCACGTTCTAATTTTTGTCTTACCCATTCTTTTCCATCAGAAATTGACAAATCCAATTTTCCATAAGCTTTAGAAAATAGCATTGGTATACAATCAAAATGTGCTATTACATCTGCATCTGCTACACATTGTTCTTCTATAGTATCTTTTGGCCTATTGACGCTTCCTCTATGATTTAATACACAATTCTTAACTTGTTCAATTTTATCCTTAGGATAGTTTAACTCTGTCAATAATTGCTCTGCAATTTCTGCTCCATAAATATGATGCTCTTCAGCTGGTCCATATTTTGATGGCTTTGCAATATCATGTAATAATGCTCCTAATTCTACTATTTCAACATCTGCTCCATATTCTTTTGCTAAACTTATAGCATTCTCTACTACATATTTTATATGTTCATCCCAAATATCAAATCCCATATCCTGTTTTGATTTTTCACATCTTGTTAATACTTCTCTCCTAATGTCCTCTGTTATTTTACTCATATAGACCTCCTTTTGAATAAATGAAAAAGCCGAGAATTAAGATGTCACATCAAAACTCTCGACCTTTAGATGGAGCCAATTACCCGATTCGAACGGGTGACCTACGCATTACAAGTGCGTTGCTCTACCAACTGAGCTAAATTGGCACTATTGGTGACCCGTACGGGAATCGAACCCATGTCTCCGCCGTGAAAGGGCGATGTCTTAACCGCTTGACCAACGGGCCATTGGTGAGCTATCCGCGACTCGAACGCGGGACAACTTGATTAAAAGTCAAGTGCTCTACCAC
>JAAVZQ010000038.1 GCA_022791735.1 Clostridia bacterium | reverse complement strand
GCAGAGCATATAGATGCAGATGAAATTGTAAAGAGTAGTCAAAGAAAAGGCGAAGAATATTACAAAAAAATAGTAGAAAACTTTGGCAATGAGATTTTACAAGATAATCGGAGAATTAGATAGAAGAAAGCTTGCAAAGAGTGTATTTTCAGATGAGGTAAAAAAAGAAAGATTAGACATGCTAACTTTAAATTATATTGTGCCTAAGATAAGGGAAGAAGCGGAAAGAATAGCCAAAGACAAAATGGCTATAATTGATGCACCACTACTATTTGAAACTGGAATAGATAAATTTTGTGATTTTACAATAGGTGTGATTGCAAGTAATGAGACTTGCATAAAAAGAGTTTGCAAAAGAGATAAAATAAGTGAAGAAGAGGCGAAATTAAGATTAAATAGTCAAAATTCAACTGATTATTTTAAGATGCAATGTAATTATATAATCAATAATGAAGAACAAAGCGATTTAGAAAATGATATAGAAGAAATTTTTGAACGGAAAAAATCTATCTAATAAGAACGTAATTCAGATAAAAAGTAGAGGCGTAGAATATTTGCAATTCAGAAGATTTATAGAATATGAGGACAAAATAGAACATTGCTATAGTCTAAGACCGCTAGACTATAACATGGATAATAAAGATAAGACAATCGATAGTTATAGCAAAATATGCACAGCTTTGAATCTAGATGTTGAAAAAATATATAGACCAAAGCAAACACACTCAAATAATATAAAAATAGTTTTAGATCAAGAAGCGGGTATATATGGAGAATTTACGGATGTAGATGGATTAATTACTGATAAATCAAATAAAATTCTGTCGCTTACTTATGCAGACTGCATTTGCCTATATTTTTATGATCCTGTGAAAAATGTAATTGGAAATATCCATTCAGGTTGGAGAGGTACATATCAGCAAATTGCAAAAACTGCAGTAAAAATATTAAAACAAAAATATGGTGTGAAGCCAGAAGATTTAATCTGTCGGAATAGCACCAAGTATAAGAAAATGCTGCTTTGAAGTAGATGAAGATGTAAAAGAAATGTTTTATGAGAAATTTAAAAATACCGTAGAAATAGACGAGGTTATACAAAAAAATGGAAATAACAAATATTATATTGACACAGTACTTATAAATAAGATATTATTAAATGGAGAAGGTTTAAAAGAAAAAAACATAATTGATAGTGACATTTGTACAAAATGTAATTCAGATAAACTGCACTCATATAGGCAAGATAAAGAGGTATCAGGAAGAAATACAGGGCTTATAATGTTAAAACCTTAAGAGTTACAAATGATTTCCAAAGAAGAGAGGAAAAATTAAATGGATGAACAAGCGAAAATACTTTTGTATAGACAATTGATGAAATTTGAAATGATGGCAAAACTAAAAGGAGAGAAGCTTTTGTCATGGGAGGAATACTTGGCATTAGATAAAAAGGAAGCATTAGAATATGCATCTGATTATAGAGATAGATGCTCAGAAGCTTTTAATAAAAGAGCAAGAGAAAGTGAAAGAAGGCCTCTATATTTAGAACTGCCAGAAATGGATTTTGAAGGAGAAGATTTAAGCGATTTTTATTTGCATGATTTCATGCCAGGATATGCAAAAGATAGGAATAATGGAAAAAGAGTGTTTATCACAACAAAAGTAAATTTAAAAAATACAAATTGTGTTATAAATATGGGGACAATTAGACCTATAATTATTTCGCTTGACCGGAAAAACAATAAGAGACATTACAGCAGATATTAGAAAATGCGATTTCCGAGGGTGTACAGTTTTTGGAAAATTTCAAAATACAAAAGCAAAACTAGAATATACTAACAATAATCTACCAAAAAAATATATTGATAGATTGATAAATTATAAAGTTTCAGATGATGCTGTACTTACAACGACAGACGTATATATTGCAATGTTAGAAGGTAGGTTTGTGAAGGGAATAAAAGGACTAGATAATGTAAAGCAAATGGTAGACTATAATTTAGTTCCTTTAAAAGAACAAATTTGGAATTACAGAAAAGTAATTCGTGAATACAACATAGATATCTCATATACAGGGGCATTCATATATGAATATGGAATGGAATCAATAGGAAGAGAAAACTACTATATAAACTTAGAAGCAAGAGCAAAAGATGCATATTTGAAAGGCGATATGGATTATGTATCAAAAGTATATAATGAATTAGACAAAGAAACAAAGCAAAGTATAGTTAGTTTAGCATTAAAGGACCGGAAAAGAAGCTTTTGTTAAAAAACATAAAAAAGATTTAAAGGGAGTTCAAAAGAGATATTTAGAGGCGAGAGAAAATAGAGATAAAACAAAAGAAGAAACGCAAAAAGTAAAAGAAGTATTAATTCAAGAATATATGGCAGGAAAGAAAATCGAACTTGAAATCGACATAATGAAAGTAGATGTAGATATTAGAAGCAACGTATTAGAAAGAATATATAAAAAAGGTGACCTAGATTTTGTACAAAAATATTTAAAGGATATTACCCCAAGACTCAGAAATGAGATTTTAGTTACAGAATATAAAAATGGAAATACGACCTTTGTATATAGAAATTTCGGCAAAATAGATAATGGAGACTTAAAAGAGGCAATCTTAGACAAAGAAGTTAAAGATAAAAATTATGGCTTCTTATATAATAATTATGATTATATTTCAAACAAAGACCTAAGAGAGAAGATTATAAGAAACGCATATAAAGAGGGAAATGTAGACTTTTTAAATAAACATTTAGAGGACATGCCTAAAAACTTGAAATTAGAGGCAGCAATAAAATTCAAAGACCTAAAACTTTCAAAAGTAGAACTAGCAGAATTACTTAAAAGATAGAGAGGAG
>JAAVZQ010000146.1 GCA_022791735.1 Clostridia bacterium | reverse complement strand
TCATTATCAAGAAAACTCTCCAAAGCCTTAAATCCGCTAATAAAATTTCTATTTCCTGACGTAGATAAAAATAGCAAAGCACATGAGGAAATCTCTTTAAATATGATTGCAAATATTTTAGGTCTTGGAAATGCCTCTACACCTCTTGGCTTACAAGCTATGGAAACATTGCAAAAGCAAAATCCATCCAAAACTACTCTCAGTAATTCCATGGCAATGTTAGTACTTATTAATACTGCATCACTTCAATTAATTCCAACAACAGTTATAGCGATAAGAACCTCTTTAAACTCCACAAACCCTACAAGCATTATTCTTCCTGTATGGGTGGCAACTTTATCTGCTGCTATTTCCGCAATAATTGCTGCAAAAATATTTATTAAACTTGGTAAATAGTTATTATAATTCACAGAAAAATAAACTTAAAGTCCGCGCAGGGTAGTTCTATTAATAATTATCAAGATTACTCCTACTCTTTAGAAAATGTTTGAGCATAGCGAATTACATTTTCTTAAGTGGTGAGGTTTTCTTGTAATTATTAATAGCTGCCCGTGGCAGGACTAACGATATTTAAAGCTGTGAATTGTAACAGTTAATGCTATTATTATATAATTTTAAAATAATTAGTGGAGGTGTTACATTTTTGTCTATACTAAATTATATATCTATAATTGCAGTCCCATTTGTAATAGCTTTTATCATTGCTTATGGCGCTTCTGAAAAAATTAAAGTATTTGATAGTTTTTTAGTTCGGTGCAAAAGAAGGCATTGATACTGTTATAAAAATATTTCCAACATTAATTGCATTATTTTTAGCAATTAGTGCTCTTAGAAATTCTGGAATTTTAGATTTAATCCAAGGCTTACTTTCTCCAGCACTTAATGCTTGCAACATTCCATCAGAGCTTATACCTCTTATGTTAATACGTCCGATTTCTGGAAGTGCATCAACAGCTGTTGCTTTAGATATAATGAAATATTCTGGTGTAGATAGCTTAATTCGGAACTATGGCTTCTACTATTATGGGTTCTACCGAAACTACTTTATATACAATTGCTATATATGTAGGAGCTGTTAAAATTAAGAATATTCGCTTTGTATTAGCTGCTGCACTTATTGCAGATGTAGTTCGGAATGCTAGTTTCAATTTTCTTTTGTCGTATTTTGTCGAACGGTTTTTGTTGACATTTTTTTGTTTTTATATTATTATGTTTACAGTACTTATTTATTCAAATTATATAAGTTTAAAATTCTAGGTGTATCACCTAAAAACCCCCAATTTTTTAATTTTATTTCACAGAGCTATAAAATTTATATATTATTAATCTTTTTATATTAAATATATTAATACAACATAGTTGTCTGTGAATGTAACTAATTTACGTTTTTAATCTTGTAAAGGATTAGAACATGTTTTTCATCTTCTTTGCAAGCCCCCCAAAAATTATTATATTCGCAAAGACTAATCCTTTACAGCCTCTAAACCGGAGGTATTATATATCTAACCTATGCGGGAGCGTCTTGGCTCCTGCGTCTTTTTTGTCTTATTTTGTCTTTTTTTATCTTTTTTTGTTGATTAGTATAGAATTTTATGCTATTATATATCTTGAAGGAACAATATGTTCATTAAGAAAGGGATGAAAGCAATGGTAAAATCAACTGGAATGTCTAGAAGAGTAGATGAACTTGGTAGAATCGTAATACCTGTTGAACTTAGAAATAAATTGGGTATTGGTGAAAAAGATCCTTTAGAAATATTTGTAGATGGTTCTTCTATTGTTCTAAAAAAAATGAATTCATCTTGTACTTTTTGTGGCAGTGACAAAAATTTAATACCTTATGCTGATAAATTAATTTGCCCAAAATGTAAGGAAAAAATTTCAAAATTAAATTAATAATCAAATGATTTGAAAAAACATATATTAAGCAAAATAAAATGTTAAACAAAATAATTCTCTTAAGTTTTAAACACTTAAGAGAATTATTTTTAAATAAATTTTTTATATATTTCATCTTTTTTCACATTTTTATCTTTTGCAATCTGCTTAATGATGTCCTTCTTACTAAATCCGTAAGCTTTCATAATATTTATAATGTTCTTCTAATGTCATATTTTCAAAAATATCTTGGCTAATTTGTTCTTGCTTTTCTATTATAATTACATATTCTCCTCTGGGTTCTATAATTTTCTCTAAAAGTTCTTCTGCTGTCCCCATTATAAATTCCTCATGAATTTTAGTAAGCTCTCTTGCTAGAACAATTTTCCTATTCAATGTTACATTTTTTAAAGCATTTAACGTTGATAAAAGTTTATGCGGTGCCTCATATAAAATAACTGTATTTATTGCAGTTTGAATTTCATTGAATTTTTCCTTTCTAAATTTTTTATTTAATGGTAAAAATCCTAGAAAGCTAAATTCTTTCGCATCTATTCCAGAGGCAATAAGTGCTGTAATTAATGCACAAGGTCCAGGAATTGGAATAACTGCAATTTCATTTTTTAATGCTTCTTTTACTATTTCCTCTCCCGGATCAGATATAACAGGTGTCCCCGCATCTGAAACTAAAGCAATATTTTTCCCAGATTTTAATTCTTCTATTATTTCTCTTACTTTATCCTCACCACTATGTCTATGATAACTAATTAAATGTTTTTGCATTTCTAAATGATTTAATAATTTTAAAGTTTGTCTCGTATCTTCTGCTACAACTATGTCAGCTTCTTTCAAAATTCTTATAGCTCTTAAAGTAATATCTTCTAAATTTCCAATTGGTGTTGCAACCAAATATAATATTCCAGACATAAAGTACTCCTTTTCATTCAAACCAAAATTAGTATCTTTCGAAATGACTGCTTTAATCGAAATCAAATCAATGTACTTAATTAACGTCTCATTGGTTTCACTCTCGCATGCCTTGCAATATACTAATTTTAATTTCTATTATTTTTTGTTACAATTTATAATTTCCCATAAATTTTTAAAACCTCATCCGTATAACTCCCATCCTCATTATAAATATATAAAGGTTCTCTTATCTTTAAAAATCTATTAGCATTTTTAGTAGCTTTTACTAAAACAAGAACAGGTGGTTCTTTAACTTTAGAATGCACAAACTGTACTTCCTTTGGCTCTAATTTATATTTTCTTGCAAGCTCTATAATATCTGCAATTCTCTCTGCCCTATTTACCATATACATTGAACATTTATCTTTTAAATTTATACTTGCAATTTTCATAAAATCTTCTAAAGTAGCTAAAACTTCATGTCTTGCAATTATTTTTGTATCTAGTGTATTCTTTAATCCTGTTCCACTTTCTTTATATGGAGGATTTGTTACTACTGCATCAAACTTTGTTTCACAAATAAAATCTTTTATATTAATATTTTCTATTTTTATTCTATTTTCTAAATTATTTAATTCAATATTTCTTTTTGCCAAATTGTAAACATTCTCTTGAACCTCTATACCCGTAATCTTTGAGCCTGGAATTTTAACAGAAAATAACAGTTCCAAAATTCCATTTCCTGCCCCTAAATCCAGAATATTACTGCCCTTGCGAATATCTTTAGCAAATCCTGAAAGTAGTACACTATCAATTCCAAAACAAAACCATTTTTTATTCTGAATTATCTTTAAATTATTTAATTCTAAATCATCAATTCTCTCATTCTCTCCTAAATCCATAAGTAACCCTTTCAACAAAAAATCATAATATATTATATAATATATTTAATTAAATATCAAATGAATAAAAATGACTAGTTACAACTAGATAAACTTAAAATCTACGCAGGGTATTCATATATAATGCCCATGGCTAGACAGACGATATTTTAAAGCTGTAAACTATAATAAAAAAGGAGATTACATATGGATAATAATTTATTTTATAAAAGAAATACAGACAAACCCAATAAAGTAAGTTTTAAACAAAAAAAAGAAAACACTCTAAATTCTTTAAGCGAAGT
>JAAVZQ010000160.1 GCA_022791735.1 Clostridia bacterium | reverse complement strand
TAAATAAAAATATAATAATATATTCTACAAAAGAAGTTGCAGAAGCAAATAAAAGTTTAAAAATAAATATTATTAAAGAAAATGATGTTATAGAATTAGATAATATAAAAATAGAAGTAGTACATGCAATACATGGATATCAACCATTATTAAAAGGTGCAAAAGAGATACATGAAAATGTAGGATATATTATAGATGATGAAAGCAATAGATTATATACAACAAGTGATACTATTTGTTTAAAAAATGATTATAAAGCAGATATTTTGTGTATTCCTGTAACAGGACATGGATTAACAATGTCAGCATTTGAAGCATCTTTATATGCAAAAGAAGTAGGAGCAATGCTAACAATTCCAATTCATATGGACAATCCAGCATTTCCACCAGATTTTAATTTTATAAAAGAGATGTTTGAAAAATATGAAGTTGAATATGAAATACTAGAAAATGATGAGAGCATTGAAGTTGAATAAGAAGTTATAAATAATGAAATGAAATTGGAGGAAAATTAACATGGAAACATTAGAAGCGTATTTAGAATTTGCAAAAGATATAGCAAAATACGCTGGAGAAGTAATGATTAAATATTTTAAACAGAATAATGGTGCAAGTTATAAAGGAGATAAAACTATTGTAACATTAGCAGATACTGAAATAAATTCATATTTGATAAAAAGAGTTAAAGAAAAGTTCCCTTCTCACTCAGTAGATGGAGAAGAAGAACAGTTTGGTAAAAGCGACTATGTATGGGTATGTGATCCAGTTGATGGAACAGCAATGTATGCTAGACATATTCCAGTAGCAGTATTTTCACTAGCATTAGTTATAAAAGGAGCATCAAAAGTTGGAATAGTTTTTGATCCATTTACTGATAGCTTATATACTGCAATAAAAGGTCAAGGGGCATATAAAAATGGAGAAAAGATAACTGTAAATGATTATGAATTAGATGATATGAAAACAGTATGTCATTATGATTTATTGCCTGGAGCAGATTATAACATATCTAAAGTATTGCAAGAATTAGGAAATAAAACATATATTATTGGATTAGGAAGTATTATAAGAGCTTGTATGTGTGTTGCTTCTGGAGATTTTACTCTTGCTATTTTTCCAGGTACAAAACATAAAAATTGTGACATTGCAGCAGTTAAAGTTATTGTTGAAGAAGCAGGTGGAATAGTTACAGATTTATTTGGAAATGAGCAAAGATATGACGAAAGCATAAATGGAGCAGTTGTAAGTAATGGAAAAGTGCATAGTGAAGTAACTGAAACAGTAAAGAAATATTTGAAAGATAGAAAGTAATTATGGAATATATAGACATATTTGATGAAAATAATAATCTAATAGGAGAAATGAAAGAAAAAACGCAAGCACATAAAGATGGTAATTTCCATAGAACAGCACATATTTGGATTATGAATGATAAAAAAGAATTGTTAATACAAAAAAGGAGTGCAACTAAAAAATCACATCCAAATTGTTGGGACATTTCTGGAGCGGGGCATATTAGAACAGGAGAAAGTGTAACCGAAGGTGCTATTAGAGAAAATTATTAGGAGAATAGAATGTTAGCAAATAAATTAAAGATTGGAGATACAATAGGAGTTATTGCTCCAGATAAAGCATTAAAAGGTAAAGATATAAAATCTTTAGAAAATGCAACTAAGTATTTTGAAAGTTTAGGGTTAAAAGTAAAATATGGAAAATATTTATTTTCAGAAGATGATTATTGTGCAGGAACTCCAGCAGAAAGATCAAAAGACTTAAATGATATGTTTATTGATAAAGAAGTTAGGGCAATATTTACTGTAAAAGGTGGAGATATGGTAAATGGAATATTGCCATATATAGATTTTGAAAATATAAAAAACAATCCTAAAATCTTTTTAGGTATGAGCGATATTACAGTATTACTTTGTGCAATAAATAAAATGACTGGACTTATAACTTTT
>JAAVZQ010000037.1 GCA_022791735.1 Clostridia bacterium | reverse complement strand
TATTTGGGAAATTTACACTTCTTATTCCCTTTATACCGTCTGTTACACTTATGCTATAACCTGTTTGTTCTGATATAGTATTTTCTGTATATGTTACTGTTATTGGTACATTAGAGCTTTCTACGTTTGATTTGAAACCACTTACAGTAAATCCAGTAGCTATGCTTCCATCAGCTTGTTTTACTGTAATTACTTCTGGTACTCCTGCTACTTGGTTTACTGCTCTTGTTACTGCAATTTCTAGTCCTGTTAGATTTTCTGGCTCGTTTAATACATATGATGTTTTGTGTCCTGTTCCATGTACTGCAATAGATTTTACATCATTTATGATGTCAATAGAGTAAGTTTTTGTAGCTGATTTTCCACTGGTTGGTTCTGTATAGCTTAATTCTACTGTTTTTGTTATCTTGTGTCCAGAAGCTATATATTCATCCCATGTATTTATTAAGTTATGTGGCATAGTCACTGCTATTCCACCAATTTTTACTGTCGCATTTGATATTGATACATTTTCTGTTCCACCATCCGCTTTTGTAAGTACAATACTTCCACCTGCTAAACTTAAAGTGTCATTATGCATGTATCTTACTTTACTAGGCTGTGTTATTGATACTCCTGTTACACTATTTTCTAGTTTTACTGTGATATTAGTTCTTATGTCTTGTCCATTTGTAGCACTGTTTGCGTCTGTATCTCTGTATTTTACTGTTAAAGACTGTGATGCTACACTATTTGGGTTATATGTTCCTTCAATCATGCTTGCTGTAACTGCAGGACTTGTTGGCATAGGTCCTGTTTTTGCATAGTTTACTGTATATGTTAAACCATTATTTGCAAGTAATGTAGCAAGGTCTGTACCATAATTTCCTGTAAGGTTTGTTTTATTTACTGTGATGCTTGATACATAGTCTTTTACATTTACTACTATTGGGGTTTTAGTAGTATTGTCATAAGTTACTCCATTATATGTAATTGTTAGTCTATGGTCTCCTAATACTGTTTTGTTATATCCTCCTGTAACCATACCTTGAGTTAATGGGATTGTTTTGTCTCCGCTTCCCATTTTATATGTGATTGTTGCACCTGTAAAGTCTAGTTCTTCATTGTATTTGTAGTCTTTCTTTGGTAAGTTTACACTTACTATTTCTTTTATGCTATCTGCTATTATTACGTTATAACTTGTGCTCTTCATTATGCCGTTTTCTGTATATTCTATTGTTAGTGATAAGCTAGCATTTTCTGTGCTTGAGTTAAATCCTTTTACTTCTGCTTTAGAATTTCCTTTTACAACCACAGCTTCTGCAGAACCCTGTGCTCTTGTCACTAGGATTTCTAAGTTGTCTATATCAAGTGCGTCACCTATATTGTAAGTTGTTTTGTGGTTTGTACTATGTACACTAATTGATTTTACATCATTTATTATTGTTATAGGGTAATTTATACTAGCAGATTTTCCATCTTCTGAATAGCTTATTTTTAGTGTTTTATCTACCTTTTGTGTACTGTCATAACTTGCTGGGCTCATGGTATATGGGGTTACACCATCAGCTTCTGTTATAATTGCACTACTCCACGGAACTGTTACTGCTCTAGTTGGTGCAGATTTGTAGTATTTGTTGATAGAACCCTCAGCTAACGCTTCTCCATGCTTATATGGGGTATTTTTGCTTGGAGCTGTTATTTCTATTCTATCTATTGCATCTACTACTTCTATGTCAAAGGTTTTTGTTATTGTTTCTGGTATCTTTGTTCCATCTGATAATGTGTATTCTACGTTATATGTAACTGTAATTGTTTTTATTCCTGCTGTAGTTGTGTCTAATGCTGATACTGTTATTCCATTAGCTGTTAAGTCTTTTCCTTCTAATCCTTTTCCTGCCCATGTAAGTTTTAGTCTTCCTCCTGCTAAATTTAATGCTGTATCTCCTATGCTATATTCTGATTTTGTCGGTTCAGTTAGTTCTGAAGATTTGATATAATCGTACCATTCTACATCTATTTTTGTTGGTGCTGTATGTCCTGCAAGTGTTGCTGTTAATTGTTGTTTACTTCCTGTTGTAGTAGTACTATAATTTGATAATATTACACTTCCATCTGGAAGGCTTATTGATACTGTTGTGTTACTTTCTAAAGTTACTGTTACTACTGCTCCTGTTAAATCTAGTGCTTCTCCTCTTTTATATATCTTTTTGTTTGGCTGTGATGTTACTTCTATGCTTTTTACTTTATCATTTACTATAATTGTTTGAGTTGCAGTTTTACTTGGTATTCCACTATGTGTAAAGGTTATTACTTGTTTTCCTTTTTTAGGAACTTGTCCTGCCGGTGTAGTTTCTGTAAATGCAGGTGAGTTTGTATTCGCTGCTGTTTCACTTGCTGTAATTGTGCTTCCTATATCTGCTGTGGTAAGTATTTCTTTTGCTCCACTTTTTTTAGTAACTTCAAATGTTAGTCCTGTGAAGTCTAGTGTTTCTGGATGGTTGTATTCTGTCTTGTTCATTGGTGTTTTTACTGTAAAGTCTACTATTGGATCATTTATTGTTATTGGGAAAGTTGCTTCTTTTCCTTTGTAACTAATTTTGATGTTTGGCTTATTTATATTTACTGGATTTCCATCTATTATATCAATTCCTGGGGTTGTCATTGATATATCTTCTGATGTTCCGTCATCATAGGTAACTGTTATTTCTCCACCTGTTAGGTTTACTGTATCTCCAGGTTCATAAGTTGTGTTAGTTGGGTTTGTTTTTACTGCTATTGATTGTACATTTTTTTCTGCTTCTGCAAATCCTAGTGTTTTAAACTGAGTTATTCTATGAAGAGTATTACCATTTGTATCTGATACATAAGATACTTGCCCTCCTGTTGTTAAGCTTCCCGTAACTGGTACTAATGTAAATAAATCTGCAGTTATATTATCATCTGTAATGCTATCATCTAATACTCTAAAATATAGAGTTATCAAAGGATAATATGTAATTAGTCCAGCAGCACCAGCTAACTCATCTAACTTTGGATTCTCACCATAATTAGCCTCTAAATCACCTACTGTAAAGCCATTTTCAACAAAATCTGTTCCTCCTGTTGGCTCTGTAGTAGTAATTCTGTAGTTTCCTGTTGAGCTAGTATATGTTTTCTTTTGAAATGTTGCCAAATTATTAGTATTTTGAGCAGATATCATTGCTATTGCAGTTGCATCTGCACCTGTATTTTTGTTACAAGGTTTTAGTTTTGTACTATCTACCTTGAATTGTAAGTCCATTCCTTTTATTACTGTTTCAGAACTTAGTGCTACCTGTACTGCTAAAACTCTACCTTGAGTTTTTTGTGTAATGCCTAAATTAGTTAATACAATTGGATGTTCTTCAATCTGCGTAGATGCTGCTTGTACAGTACTATTAAATAACACACTATATGGTGCAAATAAATTCATTATTATTATAAATACTGTTAGCAGTGCTATTCTTTTCTTCATTTTCATCCTCTTTCTCCTTTACATATATTCCTCTATAGTTATTAATTGATCCATATTGTCTACTACGATTACCATGTCTGTTAAATCAATAAATCCTTTTTGTCCATAATCACATCTTTCGTCATAAATTCCATCTCCATCTGCTGTATCTAGTCTGTCTACTACTTCTACAAGATCCATTAGACCTACTACTCCATCTCTATCTATATCTCCTTCGATTAGTATTTTATTTTCTAGGTCTATTACATCATTCTCATTTATTGTTATTCCTGTTAGTACATGTGCTAAAAACCCTAACCTTTCTAAAATCAAATCGTATTCACCTGGTATTATATACATAGTATAGCTTCCATCGTCTCCATTAGTTTCTAATTGTACTTGAAATTCTAAATCATCTAATTCATATAAGCTCGTTTCCATTGGTACTATTCCATCCCAATTAAACTCTCCTGCTTTATATGCTGTTACATTTGCTTTGTAATTTATAACATTTCCAAAGTTCTCCTCTGTTGATACTCTTAAGTTCCCCCCTAGTTGTATGCTTCCAGTTATCGTTCCATATGGTCTATGTATTTTTACTTTATATTCTTTTGTAGTTTTTCCGATCTTCTGCTGTTACTGTAATTAAAAGTTCTGTGTCTGGTTTTCCGGAGTTCATTTATTACTATATTAAGTGGTATACTGTCTTCTATATCTTTTTCTTCATATACTACCCCAGTTCCATCTTCTTCATATACTAATTCACCCGTCGTCTCATCTCGTTTTGGAACCTTTATTTTTGCTTTTGATTTTTCATCACTTTTCTTTATTTCTAAATCTATATCATCTATATATTCTCTAAGTTCTATTTGATATTCTAATGTGTCTTTATCAAATGTAGGTGTAAGTGGATATTCTTTATATGTAGAATTGTCTGGATTTTCTGTATCTACTGTTCCATGACTTATTTTTATATTAGTTAAGTCTGCATCTTTTGATGCTGTCTTATCTGTAAATATAAATCTAAACTGTTCTTCTAATATATTTGTCTCATCTACAGTTACTTTTATTCCTGACTTAGGACTTGTATTTGCTGGTAATAAATTAAACCATGATACATCAAATGCCTCTGCTGTCATTTGAAAACTCATTTTTCCAAGTTTTACTCCTCCTGTTGTTTGTACTGTCATTCCATTTGGAGTATTTACCATATGCTCAGTTGGGTTTACTGGTGGATTGAATGCTGTTGCTGCTCTTATTACATCATCTCTTATTGTTTCTACTTCATTTCCATCCACTATTGTTGTTTCTTTATATGGTACTCTAATAAGTTGTAAGTTATTTTTAAATTCTGTTTCAAACTTGAAGTAAGTCATTGTTGCGTCTGTTGTTTTATCTGGATCTGTCACAATTACTTCGTTAGTATCTAATGAAGATGGTTTTAGTTTTGTACTGTCATAAGAAAATCTTACATCAAATCCGTTGAAAACTTATATCATTGCCCCATAATTCCATTATTACTTGTTTGTTTTGCCCTGGAACTTCTTTTACTTCTACCGCTCTAAATTCCAAACAAACCTCTTTACCTGGCACCACGAAACTTCCTGTTTCTGTATTTGCAAGCATCATGGTCTCGTCTGGTTCTTTTGCGAGTACTATAAAAGCACTTTCAACAAATGACAATATGAAGATAGCAATAATTGCTATTACTTTTTTAATTAATTCTGCAATTTGTTTCTTCAAGATACTTTCTCCCTTTCCTCACAATTCTAAATCTTACCTTTTTATTATAAGAAAAAAAATAAATCTGTCAATTGCCCGATTTTTTTGTTGTTTTCTCGTCTTCCTACGGATTTTCTGGGACAAATTGGCATTTTTTAATTTATTAAGTTTGTATATCTTTATTGTTACAAATATTACATACTTTTTGTAATATTCACGCTTAAGGCCGAAACCTGCTTATTCCCTAAGCTTTTTTAAGTTCCAATTCACAGCTAAGTAAACTAAAAGTCCGCGCAGGGTAGTTCTATCTATGATTTTTGAGTAACACCGCGTAAGCGACCAAACGAGCTTTGCGAGTGCGAAATGGAGTAATCGACATATTAAGCACGAAGTGCGTACAAGTTGGAGGTTACGACACCAAGGTGTTAGAAAAAAATCCATAGATAACTACCCGTTGCAGGACAAACGACATTTTAAGCTGTGAATTGAAACTTTTAAACAAGCAAAAAAGCAGACCTAGAATTCTCTAAGTCCGCTTTTTGCTTTTGGGAGTTACTAATCCACGATTATCGGCATATCCTTTGTAATGTAATTATACAGCCATGATGCATCATCTGCACCATGTGCTTTATCCTTTAGGTTTACACACCCATGTGAACCATGTTTTTCATAACCTGTAGGCGTAAACCATTCTTCGCGTTGCCAGCTTGCATCGTGAAAGCCTTCTCCATAGTAATTGTACATCATCCAGTACTTTGAATGTCCGCCAAGTTTAAAATCCTTCTCTAGTTGCTTTAAAATCAAATAGAATAGTCCTGTGTGTGTTTCTCTGGATGTGCCTTTCAATCCTGTGATGCAAGGCATTGAACGAATGATTTCTGTGCCTTCAAACACATACACCATTTGCGCCGTTTTGCTCACGTAGATATGGCTTTTCCACTCACTTTGTACATTGAGTATCTTGTAATTTGGTGAACGCCTAATGGTTTTGCCTTGCTCTAGTTCCACCTTTAGTTCATCGAATTCAATTTCTTGTTCGATGCAATCTCGGTTCATTTCTATGACTGAAACTGTTATCACTTCATGACTTGGGGTTTCATACTCGATTGTTTTCCCTAGGTCTTGAACTGTTTGGTTCAAGTCATTTACGAATGCCATCAGATTTTCGTCAAGTTCTAAAATAAGCTCTCCATTTTCATCCTTAGATACCCATGTTCTTGTGATTTTGTTATCCAAAGTGAACAAACTACCATCTCTAAGCTCAAGTTCTATCTTTGCACTCAAGATTTTGTTCATCTGCTCCATTTTGGAAACCAGCTCAGGATCGCTAGATTTGACTTCAGGATATATTTCTGTTATTGCAGTAAAATCAATAACAAATCCTCCTGCTTTTAGCTCTTGCTTAGCCAGATTGATTGCAGAATTATAATTGACTTTGTTTCCCAACTGCTCTTTGATAATCTTGACCAAGCCATTTGTACCAAGCTCAAGATAAGCATTCTTTGGTGTTTGCATATTGGAGCTATCAAGCTCTTTTAGAGACTTTAAGTACTCAAGCATTTGGTTTTGGTCCACTGTGAAAGCTTCACTACTCAAATTGAATTCTTTCGTGCTTCCATCTTTGTGTTCCTCATCCAGAATTTTCTCAAGTTCCTGTAAATCTACAATATGTCTGCCAATGTCTGTCCCTTGTACATGATACTCTTTACCGCCGAAGAATTTGATTGTTACTTCTGCTTGTTCAATCCTCTCCTTCGCTTCTTCTACGCTAAGCTTTGAACAGTCTACGCCTTGGATAGTAGTACCATCCATGTAGTAGTGCCGGGAAATCGCTGACATTACTGCCATACCTGTAATAATAGCAAATACTATTATTAGGCATGGCACTGTTGCAATTCCTTTATGCTTTGTACCCTTGCTGTGGTATCGCCGTTTGCTTTGCTGATGCATGGTATTTCTCCCTTCTTTTCTCGCTACAACATACATTGAACTGTAGCTTTTTTCAAATGATAGGATATATTCTACCATTCGTAAAAATTATACCACAATTTACATAATTTGTAAAGAAAAAAGAGCTTCACGCTCTTTCTTTGTATTATGCATGATTAAATAAATAATTTATTCCCCCGTTTGCAGCTGCTGTAAGTCCTAGCATTACTACTCCTGCTGTAAATACTCCAAGTACAATAACTGGTACTGCCTTTTTTGGCTCTAAATCTAAGAAGTTTGCAATTAATGATCCCATCCATGCTCCTGTACCTGGAAGTGGTATTGCAACAAATAGATATACGCCTAGCAAAGTAGCTTTTTTTAGTTTGTCACTCTCTGCAATTTTCTTTGTTGCTTTTTCTGTTGCCCAGTCTATTATTTTTTTAAGTATTTTTATTCTTCCGAAGTAAATCAAATATTGGTCTTATGAATTTTACTATGAAGTATACTGGTATTATATTTCCTATAAAACTAATTATAAACGCCTCAAAGTACGAGAGGTGAAATGTAAGCACTCCTATTGGTATAGCTCCTCTAAGTTCTATTATTGGTATCATGCTTACAATAAATGTTACTAAGTATCCGATTATCATTTTCCTTTTATCCTTTCTATTTTATATTCTATTTTAACTCTAAGTTTATTATGCTTCCTGGTTCTACCATTTCACCTTCTCCGCTTGTCTTGTTTTTCTACTTTTCCACTTCCTGTAAAGTTTATATTTATTCTTGCCTCTTTTGCTATATTTTTTGCTTCTGTTATACTTTTTCCGTACCATATTTGGAACTGTTACTGATGTTCTCATATTGTTTACTGCTGTGTATAATGCTACTGTTCCTCCTTCTGTAATAGTACTATCTTTTACTGGCATTTGCTCTGTTACAAGGTCTGAATTTTGGTTTGTTCCTTCTGGAGTTTCAACCTTAAATCCTAAGTTCTCCAAACTTTTCTTTGCTTCTGTTACAGTTTTATTTGTAACATCTGGAACTTTCTTTGTCTTAATATTTGTTGTTACTGCTGCGCTTGTATCTGAATTTTCTGATGCTATTCCCATGTATGGTAATACTTCTGTTAGTATATTTGAAAGAATTGGTGCTGCAATTCTACTTCCATAAGGATTTTCTGTTCCAGGATTATATACTATTACAAGTCCTACTACTTTTGGTTCATCTGCTGGTGCTATTGCTATATATGAAACTACATATCCTGAATCTGGATCGTTTACAGGTGGTTCTGATGTTCCTGTTTTTCCACCAATTGTATATCCTTTTACGGTCCCATATACTTTTTCTCTATTTTCTACTGCTGTTTTCATCATGTCTCTTAATTTTTTTGCTGTATCTTCTGATATTACTTTCCTTATTTCTTTTGTCTCTATTTCTGTTACTGTACCACTATCTGTATTTTCTATCTTTTTTACTACTTTTGGTTGTATAAGTTTTCCATCATTTGCAATTGATGATACTGCTGTTATTAACTGAAGTGGTGTAATATCAAATCTTTGCCCAAATGATGTACATGCACGTTCAACCGGTCCTACATTTTCTAAGTCGTGAAATAGACTTGGACTTTCTCCTGATATCCCAACTCCTGTTCTTTCAAAAAGACCAAAAGCTTCAAAATATCTGTACAGTCTTGTTGCTCCTACTTTCTCTCCTAATTGGATAAATGCTGCATTACATGAATTTCTAAGTGCTCCTCTTAAAGATTGATTTCCATGCACTTCACGCCCTGCACATCCTATTTCTGTATCATCTATCTTTGTAACTCCTTCACAATGGAAGTCATTTGCATTATCTGTTCCTATCATTTGTTCTTCTAATGCAGCTGCCGAAACTAATAGTTTGAATGTTGAACCTGGTTCATAAGTTTTAAAGTTTCTATCTACCCACATGTTTTGGAGTTTATTTTTTCTTTCTTCATCTGTATATTCATTCCATTTGTCTTTATCTTCTTGATTGTTTATTGTAAATGGTTCATTTAGGTTGTAGTTAGGATACGTCGCCATTGCTAGTATATCACCTGTTTTTGGATCCATTAATATTGCTGAACCTGCTGTTGCATGATTGTCGTCTACTCCTTTTTGCAAATATTGTTCTACTATTTTTTGTATATTTACATCTATTGTTAAATATAAATCTGAACCATTTTCTACTTCTACATATTGCTCATTGTTACCTGATATTTCTTCTTTGTTTACATTTCCAGTTGTTACAATCTTACCTGCTACTCCCTTTAAAGTAGAATCCCATTTTTCTTCTACTCCAAATAATCCTTGTGAGTCCGTACCTGTAAAACCTATTACATGTGATGCTACACTTCCATACGGATAATGTCTTTTTGTTGTCTCATCTATATTAATTCCTGCACTTACCTTGTTTTCCTCTTGCCATGCTTCAAGCTTATCTACTAAATCTTTATCTACTTTCTGAGCAATTATCTCTGTTGATTTTTCGCTTTTTACTTTTTCTAACACTTCATCATAATTAAGTGAGAATATTTCTGATAGTCCCTCAGCAACCTTCTTCTTATATTCTTCTGTTTTTACTTTTGCTACTTCTGCATCTTCATGTTCTACTACTAGTTTTGATGGATTTATGGATATTGTGTCTACTTCTGAACTTATTGCCAACGCTTTACCATTTGCGTCAAATATACTACCTCTTTTGGGAGTTATTGTCTTGTTTAATGTTTGTTGTCTTGATGCACGTTCTTTTAATTCTGCCCCTTGTACAAATTGTATCCATGCAAGTCTCATTGTAAGCACTACAAATATTCCCATAATTGTTATGGCAACTGTTTTCAGTCTATTTGCGGGTACTGCTTTATCTGGCACCCTTTTTCTATTTTTTCTATTTCTTTCCAAATTTTTTCACCAAAAATATTGTATATTAAGTATAAAAAAAAATCAAGCATGTCACAAAAAATTCACGCGAATTTTACTTTTCATATAGCAAATTTAAAGTAAGTATGTTATACTGATTATAAATTATAACTAATGAGGAAGGTATAGATTTATGCAATTAGTAAGTTTGAGTGAGGTTTTACAAAATTTTGGTAAATATTATTCTGATGTTGTAAGTCAAAATGATGTTGTCATTGTTAGTAAAGATGGAAATTTAAAAGAAAATATGGTTTTAGTTGATTTAAAATCATATAACGAACTTCAAAAAGCAAAAGAAACTCTAGATTACATGGTAAGTTCTGAGAAGAGCTTTAATCAAACTTTTGCACCTAATACACTGGCTTCTCAAGTGCCTTCTACTTCTGTGCCTATTGCTGGAATTACTGGCATTGCTACTACCACTTCTACTATCGCTCAGCAAACTCCGCTTGTCTCTCAGCCTCCTGTTGTATCTAATGAGCCAATATTTGTTGAAACAATATATGATCTTTGCAGATATCCTGATGGTACTGAGGTTTCTTTTTCTAATATTGTAAAAAATGAACGTGGTGAAGACACTATACAAGTCAATTTTGAGAGGTCTTCATATTACGGCACTGATACTGTTAGGTTTGAACTTCCAAGTTATAAAATTTTGTCTCAAAAAGGTCATTATTCTGGAGATGAGATTGCAAGATTTAAAGATGTAATATCTAGAAGCGAAGCTTCTTTTTATAAATGGGC
>JAAVZQ010000004.1 GCA_022791735.1 Clostridia bacterium | reverse complement strand
ACTTTCTGATGTAAAAATACTATTAGGATATCTTTTCACAATATATTCCAAAGGATTGTATTTTTCAGTATCTGAATATAGACCACTTTCAATCTTATATAGTTCTTTGTTTGCTACTTTTTTATTTATATTATAATTATCCAATCCATTATTTTTCAATTCACTATATGTATATATCATTTTTTCTCCCCCTACTACATATTAAACTAAAATAAGGCGTTTGTCAACAAAATCGCCTTATTTTAGTTTAACTTTTTTATTTTCTTAATCCTTTTTATCAACTTTATTATATCAATTTCAAATTTATCTCTTTATCTTTTTTATTAATATTTGCCATTCCCTTGACCATTGCTCATTATTTTTGAAAAATATTTTACTTGAAGTTGATATTTTGCAATAACTTTTTAAACATTCATAATCTAATGTAGCATCTAGTATTAAAATTTTCGTATCTACATTTGTTAATCCTAATACAAAGAATATATCTTGAAATTCTTTGCATACTTTGTCAAGTTGAAATTTATAATAACATAATTTAATAAAGTAACATATGATTTCAGCTGAAAATACAGTTTGTGTAATAATTAACAGCACATCTAAATTTTCTAATTGAATCATCAAAAAAATATATAACAATAAAAACAGTAGATTTAATAATCCATCCTATCATCATTTTGTCTACTACCTTTTTTGTAAAAAAGCACTTTCATAGCAATTTAATCCTAATTTCTCAATAGATGGTTCTTCACTATTATTGTAATAATTTTTAGTTTCTCTAAGCGTTGTATTAACACCAAATGATTCTTTAATAAGTGACTTTCTTCTTTCATTCTCTGCGAGATTACTAAAATATATTTCATTTATATTTGTTAAAATCACATATCCTATAGTTAAAATAATGCTAATTATAATAATTATACTTTTATATTCAAAATCAAATATTAATATAAATGAGATAATTATATTTAACAAAAATAGTATATTTCCTAAATTACTAATTTTATTTGTTCTGTCATATAGTTCTTGAATTTCATCTTTTCTATCACTATTCATATTTTAAACCTCTGGGAACACCTTTTTAATTTCTTCAGAAGCAGAATATGATTTACCATCATTTTCATATTCTATAGCTTTATCAATTCTTTCTAGTGCACGATCAATTCTATTTAAAATTGATATATCATAGGTTAAATTTTTTAATTCATTAAAAGCCTTCTTTGCATAATCTGTATAGCTTGTACAAGTGTAATATGCATAGGTCATATTATAAGCAATTCTTTCTTCAATTTTATATGAAGTTAAATCATGATAATTTACGTTTATATTCCAATGTTTAATTAATCTAACTAATGGTTTTATTTTATATGAATTATTATTGTTTGTTTCAGTTAGCTTATCATTAAAATCATTAGGATATGTTGACATCCAACCTCCATTACCATCTGGTATATAATATGTCCCCCAGCTATTATATGCAGGCACTAATTCGAACTTAATTTTATTTAATTCCAAAACAATAGTAGGTGATGATTGATATATTTCTGATGTTGAATATTTTGCTTCTGTAAATCTTTTAAGCCTATCTAAAAAAGTCTGAGGCTTATAATTATTAGAATTATCAAAGACAATCATATAATCCACATCTGAATTTTCATCTACTTTTCTTGGCAATATAGTTACTCTTGTATAAGAGCCAAATTTAAATTGTTCTCTAATATCTAAACCAAAGTACGAATTTAGTCTTGTTTCAAGAGTATTTATAGAAGTATTAATACTATCTTTTTCATTTGTAGAAAGTACAAGATTAGAAGCACAATCATTTAAAACTGGGGGATTTTCATATCGGCCTATAAGGCCTTGATACTAGCTGGCACTAAAGTGCCACCAGTTTGACAGCTTACGCCACTTTCGCTTGCGTTTCTGTTACTTACTACCCTTTAAAAGGGTATTTAAATTCTTTTATCGTCATTTGATCTGTCATCATGTCTTCTTTCAATTGATTTGCTACATAGTTATATACTGCAGACTTGTTATTTCCTACTGTACTTACATAAAATCCTCGACACCAAAATGTTCTATTTCCATATTTGTATTTCAAATTCGCGTGTCTTTCAAATATTCTCAGTGTACTCTTTCCTTTCAAATATCCCATAAATGATGATGCACTCTATTTCGGTGGTATACTTACATACATGTGTATGTGTTCTGGACATGCTTCTGCATTTATTACTTCGACATCTTTTCTTCTACATAATTCTCTCAGTATCATTCCTATTTCTCTCTTTAGTGTTCCATATATTTCTTTTCTTCTAAATTTTGGTGCAAACACTATATGGTACTTGCATTCCCACGTTGTGTGTGCTAAACTATCTGTGTATGAACTTTTCATACATCCCGCTCCTCTCATATTTAATATTTAAGCTGTCAAACTTTAAATATTATATCATGTTTGAGTGGGCTTTTTGTTACTTTGTGCATAACTATAAGTTTTTTATTCCCCCAGCATAGCTGGGGGTTTACTTTAATGTTAAAAAAGACCGTTTCTTTTGAAACGGTTTAAGTTTTTGTGTTCATCAAACTTTTTGATAGTCTTGAAATTAAGTTATATCAAGGCTTCCAAAAAGTTCGACGAAACTTCTTATTGGCTCGGGTGGTTAGATTCGAACTAACGCATGTCGGAGTCAGAGTCCGATGCCTTACCACTTGGCGACACCCGAATATCAAATTTATAACATAATTATTTTAGCATAATTTATTTAAAAGAGCAATATTTTTGATTTAATTCGTTGTTGATTTTTTTTCACTTTAGTGTTATCATATATTATATAAATTTACTAAGGAGAAAATATATGTTGTTAAAACAAGATATTGAGTTTTATAGTCCAACTATTTTAAAATCATATAATCTAGATAAAACCATGCGTTATCAGCTTAATATGCTTGAAAACTTAGATTTATTTACTAGAAGACATAGTGAAAATGTAGCAAATTTAACTTGTAGAATGTGTGAGTATCTACATACTAGTAAGTCTTTTACTATTCACGCAACAATCGCTGCATATTTGCATGATATTGGTAAAATCTTTATCCCTCCTGATATATTATCTAAGCCCTCTTTACTTACTGATGAAGAGTTCGATATAATGAAAACTCATACAACTATTGGTTATAACATGTGTATGAAGGATTTAAAACTTCGTCCTTATGCGGGAGGTGCCCTTTATCATCATGAGTGTTTAGATGGATCACGGATACCCTAATAACGTTACAAAAAAAGACATCCCTTATTATGCACAAATTATACATATAGCAGATGTTTTCGATGCTATTGTAACTAAAAGGCAATATAAAACTCACGTCAATATCTCTGATACTTTAAAACTTTTAATAAGAGATACGCAACCTACACGTCAAACTGTTGCTTTAGATCTATTAAATACTTTTTCAAAAGATGGAAAGATTAATCCTAAGGTTTTAAAAGTTTTATTTAAGGTTGTTATTGATGATACTTTGTACGAAATGTCTTGTACTTTAGAATATATGGAATATTTGAAAGACCAAATTAAAAGGCTAACTAAAATACAAAAATTTGATGAAAAAATGAAAGGTTCTAAAAGGCAGTCTGAAATAGATTACTATAAAGATTATATGCGTCTACTTTTTGAAAGAGGTGAAAATTACGAAAATTATAGGCAAATCTTGAGTGAATATAATGACGCATTAGATGTCAAAGAAGATTTGATAGGAAAATTGAAAAGAGAAATTGAGATTATAAAAGCTTTAAAAGCTTAAAAGGGTGTCATTACGGCACCCCTTTTGTTATTCTTCCAAACCGAAGCTTACACCAAGTGCATTATTTATTTTATTTATTATTTTACCATCATCAATATGACCAATTCTTTCTTTTAATCTGCTTTTGTCTATTGTTCTAATTTGTTCGGTTAGTACTATTGAATCTGATTTAAGTCCACTACATTCTGTACCTATTTCTATATGTGTTGGGAGCTTGTTTTTACCTGTCTGTGATGTGATTGCTGCTGCAATTACTGTTGGGCTATATTTATTTCCCGTATCATTTTGTATGATTAATACTGGTCTTATTCCCCCTTGTTCTGAGCCAACTACTGGACTTAAATCTGCATAAAACATATCTCCTCTTTTTATTACCATTATTTTATCACTCCTGATATTCCATATATTTTCAGATATATTTTAACTATTAGTTTCAAGATATTCTTTTTAAAGTATATCTCTTGGATTTGTCTTATTTATTACTATTTCATTATATAATATGTAAACTGTCCTATTTTGGTTAATGTCTAGTATCTCCATTTTAGTTGGTAAATTCGTTTTTTTGCTAATATACAGGTTCTGATATTTTTGATATTTATTATTACTGTCTTTTATTTTTGTTTTCATTATTTTTTCTTTTTCATTTTCTTCTATTTTGCTGCCTTCATCCTCTTTATATGCATTTATAAAGCTCACTAAACTTAAATTTGATGCTTTACCTTTAAAATTTTCATACACTGTTTTTAAGTTATATGCTTTATTTTCAAGGATTGTCTGTTCTCCATTAGAAATTATTGTGATTCCTTCTATACTGGTTGGATTTATTATTTCCTGTCTAAATATATTCGGCTCTACATATTTCTGTTTTATTAAATATTTATTTGTATTTTTATTACTATATACTTCTACTTCTATTGTTGCTTCATAAGAACTAATATTTAAAATGTCAGTGTTATCTGATTTACTTATATTATTGCCAGAAAATAATTTTTTATATTCAAATTTTGCTAAAATAAATATAGAAATTATCAAAAAAATTAAAATTGCTAAAATAAACTTCTTCTTCACACACACCCTCTTTTCTAATTAAATAAGAAAATTGTGCGTTAGCGAAATCAAAGATTTCGACGCACACATGTGCAAAATCGCTTCGCGATTATTGCACTGCCCAAGGTAAATTAACCTTGTTGAATAGCAAAAATCTGTGATTTTTCCTATTCAATAAAAAAATAAAAAAGCGTTTTTAACTCCCTTAATAGGTACGCTTTTTTATTACTGATGTCAAAACCCAAGAAGAAATTTCTTACGTAATAAGAAAGTAATTCTCTTTCTTATTTATTCTCTTCATATTCAAAATATTCAATTAACGTGTTAATAAGTTCTTCCTTACTCTCTATTTTATTTATCTTATCTCTAATAGCACTACTATTTGCCAACCCTTTAGTGTAATATGATAAATTTTTTCTCATTTCGCGAATTCCTGTATATTCGCCTTTTTCTTCTACTTCCAAATTTATATGTTTTATCATTGTGTTTAATAATTCTTTATTACTTGGTCTTTTGGGTTCTTTACCTGTTTTTAAATATCCGATTATTTCTCTAAATATAAATGGGTTTCCTATTGCCCCTCTTCCTATCATTATTCCATCTGCTTTTGTATATTCTAGCATTTCTTTTGCATCTTTTGCGCTTTTTATATTACCATTTCCTATTACTGGGATTTTAACAATTTCTTTTAGCCTTTTTATGCTATCTAAATCACATTCTCCGCTAAAATACTCTTCTCTAGTTCTTCCGATGTAGTACTATCCCTGATATTCCGTACTTCTTCTAGATTTTTTGAAAGTTCTTCATATACAATATTTTGGCTATTCCAACCCTTTCTTAATTTTACTGTAACTGGTTTTGATACACTTTTCACTACTTCTTTTGCAATTCTTGTTGCTAATTCTATGTTTAAAAGTAACTTACTCCCATCTCCATTTTTTACAACTTTTGGTGCAGGACAGCCCATATTTATATCTATTATATCTGCTTTTTCTTCTACATATTTAGCAGCAGCTTTCATTGCTTCTACATCACTTCCAAATATTTGTGCAATAATTGGCCTTTTTTCGCCTTCTAAATTCAAAAGCAGTTTAGTTTTATCGTCTCCATACATTAAGGCTTTACTGCTTACCATTTCTGTATATACTACACCTGCCCCATACTCTTTGCAAATAATTCTAAAAGCATGGTCAGTTATTCCCGCCATTGGTGCAAGTAATATGTTGTTTTCTAGTTCTACATTTCCTATAATTAATTTGTGCAAATACATCTTCTATTCCTCTATCTTCTATTCCTCTAACCTCTAGTCAATAAATATTGCTTTTTTACGTCTCACACTGATATTAAGTAATAATCCTATACAAATAAAGTTTGTAATCATTGAGCTTCCACCATAGCTTACAAATGGAAGTGGTACTCCCGTTATGGGCAATAGTCCCATTGTCATTCCTATATTTTCTAGCATGTGAAATGTAAATATTCCTGCAATGCCAATCGCAATATAACCACCTATATCATCTTTTGCAGTCTTTGCAACATATATTGCTCTAGTTATCATCACCATATAAACTACTATAACTATTGCTGCAACTACAAACCCCATCTCTTCCCCAATAACTGAGAAAATAAAGTCTGTTGTTTTTGGGTATAGATATCCGAAGCTGTGTCTGATTTCCCATCAGTATTCCCATACCTAGCAACTTCCCTGAACCGATAGCTATTTTGGATTGTATAAGGTTGTATCCGTGATCCTCTTGGATCAAGTTCCGGATTTAAAAATACATCTATTCTTGTTTTTGCATGTGTTGGAAGGACAAAGTTATACAATAATGGTACTGCAATCACTATAATTAACAATGTTACAATAATATACTTTTTGTCTATTCCCGCTGCAAATAGCATAAAGCACACACCTACTACAAATGCCATAACTGTTCCATAATCTGGTTGCACTGCAATCAAAACTATTGGAACTCCTGCTGCAATTAGTGTAAGACCTAGTTTCCAAATTTTGTTTATCTCTCCTTTATCATCTCTTTGAAGTTTTGACAAAATATATGCCATAAATATTATAAGAATTATTTTACAAAACTCGCTTGGCTGAATTGTTGTATTTTCTGATATTTTAAACCAGCTTCTGGCTCCATTTATTGGCTCTGTAAAAAGTACTGCAATAAGTGAAATTATCGCCAGTCCATAAAGTACTGGTGATATCTTTGTAATTGTATTATAATCTACACATATAGCAATTATCATTATAGGAATACTAATTGCTGCCCACAAAACTTGCTTTTTTAATTCATCAAATTCTGTGTCATTTGTTGCTGAAAATAATGCAACAAGTCCTATACATAATAGGATTACACAACATATAAGTATTCCCCACTCGATATTTTTTAATATTTTTTTATTCATTAATAAACCTCTTAATCTAACTGTTTATTGTTTCTGGCGTATGTTCCTCTGATACAGGTTCATTTGTTTCTTCTGTAATTTGTTCATTACTTACTTCTTCATGATATTCTGTCTGATTTTCTTCATTATTATTGTTTTCAGTAGTTACTTCGTTGTTTCCATTTGTTTCACTTGTTTGTTCTACAATTTCTACTTTTACATTTTGCATTTTTGATTCTTCTGCTTCTTTTTTCTTTTCTACTAAAATATCATTTTTGATGTTTATTATTGGAATATTTGCATATAATGCAGGTGCTCCATTGCTTCCATCATCATTTTGCTTATTTGTCATTCTTACATCTATTTCTGATTCATCTATATCAACATATTTCTTTATTACTTCAATTATTTCTTGTCTCATTAAATCTAGAAAATCTGCTGACACATTAGCTCTATCTTGCATCAAAACTAAATGTAATCTTTCCTTCGCTGTATCTCTTGAATTAGTCTCTTTTTTCTCTGATTTACCTAAATTTTTAAAAAAGTTTATTATATTTTCAAGCATCTTTATTCCACCCATCTTTTCTTTAAGTTTTTCCCTTATTTTTTATTAAATATGTTTTTGATTTTTGAAAAGAATCCTCTATCTCTACCTGGTATTGTTACTTCTACATTCTCTCCTAGTATTCTTTTTGCAATTTCTCTATATGCTCTTCCAGAAGGAGCTTTTTTATTTGATATTACAGGTTCTCCTTTGTTTGTCTGTGTTATTATGTATTCATCGTCTGGTACAACCCCTGTCAAATCTATTGATAAAAGATCTACGATATCTTCTACATCCATCATCTCGCCTTTTCTTACCATGTTTGGTCTAATTCTGTTGATTACAAGCTCAGAATTTTTAAGGTCTAATGATTCAAGTAAACCTATTATTCTATCTGCGTCTCTTATTGCTGATATTTCAGCAGTTGTAACGACTATTGCTCTATCTGCTCCTGCAACGGCATTTTTAAATCCTTGTTCTATCCCAGCAGGGCAATCAATTAGTATGTAATCAAAACTTTGCTTTAATTCTTGTGTAAGTTCTTTCATTTGCTCTTCATTTACTGCACTCTTGTCTCTAGTTTGTGCTGCTGGTAAAAGAAATAACTCATCATATCTTTTATCTTTGATTAGAGCTTGTCTTAACTTACATCTCTCTTCTACAACATCTACTATGTCGTATACAATTCTATTTTCTAATCCCATAACAACATCTAGATTTCTTAATCCTATATCAGTATCAACTAGTGCTACCTTCTTTCCTTCTAATGCTAATGATGCTCCCAAATTTGCCGTAGTTGTAGTTTTTCCTACTCCACCTTTTCCTGATGTTATAACTATAACTTCTCCCATTAATTTTTCCTCCATCCTAGGCAGTTATTTTTTGCCGTTTTTCCTCTATTTATATAAAAAGCAAAACATATTACTTTTTACGCTTACTTAATATATTTTGCTTTTGTTTTATTCTCCTGATTCTGCTCCTGCTAATTCGTCATGTATCCTGTCTATATCAGCTACATCCCTTTCATATATTTCTTTTATCGCTTGCTGTGCTTGAAGTGCAGTAACCTGATAATTTGTGCTTGACCAATATATTCTCATAAGTATGGTCATAATAAATATAAAGGATACCGTTACAAATACAGCTATCGAACCTTTTTCAGAGTGTATTTTCTTCATTTGTTTCCTCCAAAAATTTTATATCCTTTATTATATCCTATATTTCAAATTTATTCAAGTTTTTTAAGGATTTTTTCTAAATATTTTTAAAATGCTTAAATCATATATCCCCTTGAAACCATACTTTGTTCTATTTCATCTGTTTTTTTCAAAATAGATACAATAAGTGGCAAAAGTATGACACTTGGCTTTCCAAGTATATTTCTCAAGTCAAATTTAAAGCCTTTTGCATTTAATGAATATTTTAAATTTTGCATTTCTCGTTGCATAATCGGAATAAATGCTATACTTATACTTACCATTATCCCAACGTTTCTAGGATTTATTTTGAAAATCTTTAATGGAAAACAAAGCTTTTCTATAGCTATTTGTATTTTTTTTGGTGTCATATTTTCCGAAAAAACAAATGTAGTATTGCAAACTAAGATTAGCTTTATTGTTATAATTATCCCAAGTTGTAATCCTCCCAAAATCAGATTTAAAACTCCTGTAAACAGTATAAATGGCATAAGTTTTACTATAAATATAAAAGCTTTTTTTAAGCTTATTTTTAGTATCAACATCAAAAATAAATTCACTAGAAAAATTATTCCTAGTAAATAATATTCATTTATAAAAAATATTGAACTCGCATAAACTAGAAACGCTAGCATTTGAGTAGCTATTACCATGCTATTCCCTTCTCTCTGAATTGCTCTATATTAATATCTTCTGTATTCATATCTTTTATGGCTTGTCCTTCTTTTAGCATTATAATTCTATCTGATATAGATATTTCCTCTATAATATTTGTTATATATATTATTGTAAAACCTTTTTCTTTTAGATTTTTTACAATTTTTCTTACTTCTTCTTTACCTTCTGTATCTAGCATTGCAGTTGGTTCATCCATTATAATTAATTTTGGAGCTACTGCTAAAACTCCTGCAATTGTTATTCTTTGTTTTTGGCCAAGTGATAAGTCATAAGTTCCTTTATCTATATATTCTTCCATGCCGAACTTTTTTTAGTGCTTCTTTTATTCTATTTTCTTTGTCATCCAAGTTTAGATTATCTAGTGCAAAAATCATATCATCATGTACATTATTAAATATTATTTGATTTTCTGGATTTTGAAAAACTATTCCGTACAGTCTTTCTAAGTTCTACAAATTTTGATTTATCTTTTGTATCAATTCCAAATACCTCGATTTTTCCTTCGCTTGGTATTGTAAGTCCAGCGATAAGTCTTGCAAGAGTTGACTTACCAGAACCATTCTTACCGAATTATTGCCGTTACTTCTCCCTCTCTGATTTCTATATTTATATTTTCTAATGTATTTTTTTCATTTCTATATCTATAACTTAAATTTTGGATTTTTACCATATTTAATCCCTTCCTCATGGTTGAATTTGACTAGACGTACGAGATAAATATTCCTATAACGCATGCTATTGCACATTGATAGAATATTCATCGAATAGCACCAACGCCAAATGCTAATTATTCTTTAAGCTTTCTACATCTTCATATACATAAAAGCTTCCGCACCACCATAATAACTTCATCTTTGCAATTTTCTCTTACATATTTTATAGCATTCTTTAAATCACTTGTATAAATATTTTTATCTAGATATTTTTTTGCTTCACTGAATAAATCTTCTTTTGAATTATACCTATTTTCGTCATTTCCACTTGTAAAAATAAATATACTATCCTTGTCCTCTGAAAGTAGTCTTATTGCTGTTTTGTAGTCTTTCGTTTTTAAAATGGATATGATATATATTTTTTTATCATTTTTATAATATTGTTCTATCATTTTCTTTAGATTTTTTATAGCATTTTCATTATGCCCACCATCAAAAATTATTTTTGGGCTTTCATTTAAAGTTTCAAATCTTGCTTTATGAACTACGGTCTTTAGTCCTTCTTTTATTGCCTTCTCCTCTATATTGTAGCCTTTTTCCCTTAAAACATTTATACATTCTAAGCATAACATTGCATTATATATTTGGCATTTTCCTTTTAAATTTATAAGAATATTTTTATAATTTTTATAGTCTATCTTTTGAAACTCATTGTTATAAGAATAATTTTGTACATCATTTCTATTTAATAGGTGAAGATTGTTATTCTTTTCTGCACATTCTTTTTTTATAATATCTGTCACCTTGTCTTGCTCATACATTATAGTATCTCTATTTTTCTTTATAATTCCCATTTTTACTTTTGTAATCTCTTCAATTGTATTACCTAAAATATCCATGTGGTCAAGCCCAATATCAGTAATTATTGAAATAAGACTATCTACAACATTAGTTGGATCATCCCTTCCTCCGAAGTCCTGTTTCTAGAACTACAAAATCGCACCCATTTTCTGCAAAATATATTAGAGCAAGAGTTGTGATAACTTCAAATTCTTTTACTTTCATTTCATGTGTGCTATTATATATATCTACTTTTTTTGATATTTTTTCTAAAATTGTTGATATTTCTTCATCTGTAATTTGCACATTGTTTATACATATTCTTTCATTATATCTAATTAAATGTGGCGAAATAAATTTACCGTACCTTATACCCTTCATTCACCAAAACATTATTTATCATCTCACATACGCTACCTTTTCCATTTGTCCCTGCAATATGTATAAATCTTGTTTTTTTATTAGGATAATCAAATTCTTTCATGAAATATTCCATTGCCTCTAGACTAGGTTTTCTATTTATGTTTCCAAAATTTGATAAATATTCTTCAAGCGTCATAACCTTCTCCTTAAATCGTTATAATTCACATCTAAATAAATTTAAGGTCCACACTAAGTAGTTCTATGTTTATTTAGCTGTGAATTATAATATTAAATTACATATTTTTTAGTAATTGGTTTCAAACTATTAACTAACACAAACATTGTCACTACTTCAATTGGTAGCATTACAATTTCTTTCACTATTCTTGTCGCAAATAACACAATAAATGCCTTATTATACATGATAACAAGCCATAACGTATTTAAGACAGTATTTACCAATACTGTTACTAAAGCACATGAAATTATTAGTCTAATTATAAGCTGTTTATTGGTTAATTCTTCATCTTTTTTATAAAGCACCAATCCATAGATTAATCCTGCTAAACAGGTACTAAATGTAAATCCTATAAAAAACTCACCAAATGGAAATAATATTGCTCCAATTAAATCAGAAAGTCCAGCAATTAATACTGTATATTTTGGTCCAAGCCATATTGCTGCAAGTATTAATGGAACAAAGCTAAAATTTATTGAAAGTAGAGGTGTTTTTATTGATAAAAACCTAGAAAGTACAATTGTAAGTGTAAGTAAAAGTGCTGATAAAATTAATTTTTTAGTTTTTGACATTTTTTTCATACAAAAAAACTCCTTTCATTTTAGAGCTCCATGAAAGAAGATTTACTTATTTCTTTTTCTTCTAATTCATAGCGGAATGCAAAAATAAATAAGCAAGCATTTTTGCTTTTGCCTTATCATCAACTTCCCGTATGATAAGTCTTAACTATTTATTTCTTACTCTATGATAATATAATACAACATTTTTCATAATTCGTCAAGATTAAAGTACAAATGAGCAAGTTTTAAACTTGCTCATTATATATTTCTATTTTATTTTTTGTGCTGCTATACTTGCTAATTGAATTAAAGAATTGTATTTTGTTACTAAAGTCATTTGACTGAATTCAACTTTGTCGTTTCTAATTTCCCATTTGTCTTTATTCTCATTTAAGAAGTTAAATATTTCATCTAGTTTCTCTAAATAATTATTTACACTATCAATTGATGCATTTACTTGTTTTTGTTCTGCTTCAAATTTGATACTATCTACGAATAAGTCCTTGTATTTTCCAGTCAATCCATTATCTGTTGCTCTCTTTTCTTTATATTCGTCTGATACCATTTCTGCTAATTTTGTTTTTACTTCTTCACCTTTTGCTCTTGTATCAGCTACTAACTTTTTAGATTCTGTAAATTCTGGACCATCATTTTTTAAGTTATCTGCTGTTAAAATTGTTGTAAATTTTTCATTTTGATATTGTGCTTGTATTTCTTTTCCTGCTGCTTGATATTCAAGAACGTAGTCTTTTAATACTTTTTCTACTTCTCCATATTTTCCTTTTGCTTTAATTTCTTGGTCTACTTCTCCTGTCTGATTAATTTTTTCAATCTCGCTGTTGATTGTTTGTTGTCCAGCAACTTCTCCTATAAATGAACCTGCAACAATTGCTATTCCTCCAATTACAAGTATAATAATTACAGCAACGATAATAATGATTTTTTTGCTATTTGACTTCTTCTCGTCCATTTTAATCCTCCTCATACTTTTTTCTTTATTATATATGTATATATAATCTTTACTTATTATACTACTATAATTTTAATAAAACAATATATTTTTTAAAGTTTTTCTAAATTGTAGTTTCCGTAAAAAGGGATGACAGGGTACAACCCCATCATCCCTTTTTAAGTCTTTTATTCAAAAATCTTAATTTAACCAAACAAATGCATCTGTGCAAACATGCACACCATAATGAGCGAAATTGTGGACATTATCTTGACCAGGATATTCAGAGAAGGTCCAGATGTATCCTTAAACGGATCGCCCACTGTGTCACCTACAACTGCTGCATGATGTGCAAGTGATCCTTTCCATTCTCCTTCAACTCCACCTGCTTCGATGAATTTCTTAGCGTTATCCCATGCTCCTCCAGTATTACTACTGAAAATCGCAAGTGCTATCGCACTGACAATCGCTCCAATTAGCAGCCCCGCTACAAAATCCGGTCCAAACAAGAAGCCACTTCCAACTGGTACAAGCACCGCAAGCAAAGCAGGAGCCTTCATCTCTCTTAAAGCAGCCGAGGAAGAAATCTCAATGCACCTCTTGTAGTCTGGCTTAACCTTTCCTTCCCTAAGCCCAGCAATTTCTCTAAACTGCCGTCTCACTTCATCTACCATGCCACCAGCCGCAACGGAAACCGACTTGATAAGCATTCCAGAAAAATAGAATGGAAGTGCGGTTCCAAGCAGTAGTCCCACAATTACCATTGGGTTCAATACATTTATGGAGATAGCCTCTCCAAACGGTTTGTAAGAATACATATAACATACCATCAGACTAAGTGCTGCAAAAGCTGCTGAACCAATCGCAAATCCCTTACCCATAGCAGCCGTGGTATTCCCTACGGAATCCAACTTATCAGTAATTTCTCTAACCTGTGGATGCAAATGCGCCATTTCAGCAATGCCACCTGCGTTATCCGAAATAGGACCATAGGCATCAACAGAGACAGTTGTCGCCACAAAGGAAAGCATACCAACTGCAGATATCGCAACTCCATAAATACCAGCACACATCTCTGCTGTCATGAAAGCAATTGCAAGTAATACAAAAGTTATCAAGCAAGACTTCATGCCTACAGATATGCCCTCTGTTATGTTGATACCTGCACCTTCTCTTGAGGCAAACGCAATCTGTCTTGTAGGTTCATAATCATAACTGGTATAGTATTCTGATATTCTTCCAATCAAAATCCCACTTATAACGCCTATGCTTGCGGAAATCCATGGAGACATTACACCATATTTGAAGCCTAAAGTAGCACAATCAATGGAAGCAAACATGTAATTTGTATAAACTGCTGTCAACACTGCTGTCAGCGTTGCAGATATGAAAGTTGCCCTGTTCAAATCTTTATAAGGATTTTTACTCATCTCCTTACTCAAAACAAGGATTAAACTAATCACGCACGCTATCAGCCCAAGGCTTGCAACACCAAGTGGATACATACACATAGTTCTAATAATTTCAATGCTAACTTCGCCAGAAGCTACTGCACCATTAATAACAATGTAAATGCCAATTAGCATTGCAGAAACAATTCCGCCAACATTACTCTCAAGTAAGTCAGAACCTGTTCCACCAATGTCGCCTACATTATCGCCTACATTATCTGCGATAGTCGCAGGATTCCGCGGATCATCCTCAGGAATATCTTCTTCGGTCTTTCCAACCAAATCTGCACCCATGTCTGCAGCCTTTGTATAAATTCCTCCACCTACACGTGCAAATATTGCAACGACTGAACACCCCAAAGCATAGCTAGATAGTGTCATGATGAATGGAACAAAAGTAAATCCGGCCCAGTTTTTCACATTTTCCAAGGTATCAAGTTGATTTCCAAATATGCCATACACAATTATGAGCCCTAGAAGTGAAAACGCCGCGACACACAGTCCCATTACTGATGAGCCTTTTAGTGCAACCCGCACTGTGGAAGATATCGTTTTTGTAATACGCGCTTCATTTGCAACCCTAACATTTGTATAGGTTGCAATCTTCATGCCAATCCAACCAGCGGCCGCACTCATCGTTACACCGATTACAAATGCAATACCAGATGATGTTGATATGAAGGCACAAAGTAGTACCGCTAAAATCCCCGCTATGGCAAAGAGTATCTTATACTCATGTACCATAAATGCAGTTGCGCCAACACGAATGGCACTCGCAATTTCGGCCATTTCTTCGTTTCCCTCTTCCATCTGCTTAATGGTTTGGAAATTGTAGGTTGCAAATGCAATTGCCAATACAACTGCGATTTCACACATAAGAATAGTCATGTTGCCCTCCTTTAATGATATAGTTGTTCCTTAAGGTACCTGTTATTCGATACACATACTCCTTCCTACTTTTTTATTTTGTTAATTTGTTTGATTAATTTCAACCCTCCTTATAACTAGAATGGTTTAAATAGCGTTTAAACATGTTTATTCTATCATAGATTATCTTATTTTGCAATCATTATGTAAAATTATTATTGGAATATCATAGTTCTAAAACACATCTCAATTATCTTACAATTTATCCCCCATTTTACCACTATCTAAATAACATAAATCTAAAACTTCATCTTACTTTTTACCTTTCATTTTATATTATAAATTAGTCATCAATATCCTCATTGTCCCAAAAACTCGTATTATATTCTGTCTTTGTTTTGATGCATTTTTCTAATTCTTCTATCAATTCCTGCTTTGTTTCATCAAATTGTGCTAGCGGAAAACCTTCTGTAAATATTTTTTCGTATTCATCTAGCTTTTTTTCAACTTCTTTATCCATTTTATCATAATACATTATAACAGCCTCCTAATAATGTTATCAAATTCTTTAAAAGTATTTGGTATGTATTCTTGGAATATTTCTAATTGTTCTATATCATTACTTTCCGCCATTTCAAACACCTGTTTTATTGCTATCTAAAATAACATAAGTCTAAAACTACTTATTGAGTCCGAATATAGATTTTGATGTTTTATTACTATCTAAAATAACATAAGTCTAAAACTATTAGTGGCTCCTGTATCCCATATTGCATGTTTTATTACTATCTAAAATAACATAAGTCTAAAACTGCAATGATTAAATATGCAGATATACATAGAATGCCATCATAGATACAAATCCTGCTACAGATGTCACAATCAGTACAACTGCCGCCCAGTTCCATATTTTCTTTATAGGTCTTTTTTCAAATGGTTACTTGAATGTATGATAGATAATCATACCAATTCCAATGGTATCCACAATAATAGTAACCGCTACCATACAAAAAAACACCATTACAAGAACCATCCCTGGCATTGCTGCTCTCATTGCATTGTCTTCCCTTCTCATTTGATGTGTTTGTGTCTTTGAGTATAACTATAAGCTAGGAGTTTTGCTTCCAAATAATTCAAATTGAAAGCAGAATACAAATACCTTTTGGCATCTATACACTTCTATTATACTATTTTTTTCATAACATTGCAAATTTATGTAAAATTGTTTTATAATTCTAATTTATATAATCTTTGCATTCTTTGTTCTTCGATACAAGTATCAATATTTCCGACATATTCCCAGCCAAATTTATCGTATAAGTCAATATGTTTTGTATATAACCATAGTTCATTAAATTCTGTGTTCTGTTTTGCATTTTCTTTTACACTTTCTAGCATCTTTCTGCATACACCACTACCTCTATATTCCTCATCTACATATACATTAGCAAGCCAAGGATATATATCTGGTCTAACAAATAAATCTTCATAAGTAAATTGATACATTCCGAATAATTTTATCTCCAATAAAAGCACCATAAGTTTGAGGTAATCTTTCTTTTTGCATACAATGTTTCAAAAAAGTTTTTACTTGCTCTAATGTAAGAGCTTCACTCTTTCCCCACCACTCATATATCCACTTAGTCATTTTATTCAAATTATTTTCATCTATTTCTATCACTTTTTTTATTTCTATATTTTCCATTCGTTATTTCTCCATTTATTCATTATAAAACTGCCAATCTAAAAAACTACTAATATGCCATGACTCAATTCCTTTTCTTTCTGCTTCTCGTAAAATCATTATTACATCATCAACAAAGATGACATCTTTCAAATCTATTGCTTTTTCCTTACAATATTCTATAATACACTCTGCTTTAGAAATATCTTCTTCCACTAATAATCTTTCTTTTATCATTGGATAATATTTATCTAGCCATAGTTGTTTATCATCCTTTTCTTTTTGATTTTGACAATGCCCCATTATAATGTTCTGTTTTGCATCACATTCACTTAATACTTTTTGCATTAGTTTTGAGGGTTTTCTTTCTAAAAATATTCCTTGTTCTATTTCTTCTAAAGACATTCCGTTATCTGTACCATTAGTATCTGCCACATGACCATTAAACCTATATGCTGCTAAAGTTCCATCAATGTCCCAAAATACATATTTATTTTTTAATACTTGCTTTGTTATCATACTATCCATAGATTTTTCCTTGCTTTCTTTCTTCTATAAATCTTTCCATTATATAGGTTTGCCATTCTCTACACATTTTGTTTGTATATTCTTCTGGTTTTACCCAAAGTACAGTATGGTCTTTTTCAATAGGCTCTGCTACTTTTTTATCAAATTCTGCAAGGTAAACATAGGCAGTTACTTCTAAATATCCTTTTTCTTCTGCATATATGTATGAGCCTACTTCTTCAAACTTTCTAATATTTTTTAGGGTATATCCTGCTTCTTCAATTAGTTCTCTCTTTAGAGCATCCAACTCACTTTCTCCCTTTTCTATGCCTCCACCTAAATAAAAATAATCTTTTGCATCTGTTACAATTCCAATTTTCTCTTGGTTTTCATTTATAATAATTGCATAAGCTCCAGGTCTTTTTGTGTATTTTATGTTTTCATCTTTATTTCCTACATATTTCATTTTCCTTTTATTCCCCCTATTTTCATTCTATATTATTTCTTCAAATGGAATCTTTTTTAGCCAAAATTGTTTTGCATTTTCATAAACTACATATAACATTTGCTCTTTCTCATCAAAGAAAGCATGTGGGTAATAAAAACATTCATTATCTTCTTCTAATTTAAGTTTCTTATACCACTCTTTACCATCTTTGCTAACCCATATTTGTAGATGATTCCTATTCTTAAAGCCTACTGCATTATTAAAGTTATTTATTATTAAAATTAAGTTATTCGCTTTTAGTAATGTTACTTTTGTATTTGCATTTGGAATGTCAGTTTGTTCAAATTCTGACCAAGTTTTTCCAAAGTCGTAACTATGGCTTATTCCTAAATATGGAGCATTATTGTTTCTCATATACATAACAATATGTCCTTTTTCAAGTTCAATACAGTTTGGCTCCCATAAACATTTTTCACTTTTTATATAACCATATCTTTGAAATGTTTGTCCTTTATCTTCTGTTATTGCAACTCCACAGCAAAAAAGAAGATTCTCATGCCAGTCTTTTACATTTTCCCAGTCAAAGTTCGTTACTACTTCTCCATAATATAATGGGAAAAGATAGTTTCCATTGCTCATAATAATACCTTGTCTGATACTTACTCCATTTAATCCACTTGGTAATGATTTTGGCTCACTCCATGTTATTCCATCATCTGTACTGAATGAATAGAACGATTGTAATTCTCTATAATAGCATTCTGCATTGTATGTTTGAATAAATAATACTACTTTTTCATCATCTACAAACATTTCAGAAGCCCATACACCTCTACTATGGTGTGAAAACAATATCTCTGGTTTGCTCCATGTCTTTCCATTATCATAACTTTTCATAATTTCTACTACATTTTCGTTTTCTGGATCCCAATTACCTCCAGACAGACATACACAGATTAGTGTTCCATTTTTCGTTTTTCTAATAATAGGCTCTCTACCATACGATTCTTTAAAATCACAGACTAAATTTTTTTCCATTTTCAACCTCTTTAATAATTACATTATATATTTGTACTTGCTTTTTCTACACCATTTCTTTTCTTCCTCAAATAAATTAAATAATAAGCTAGTCCTATTTGGAAAATCATAAAGAAAGCAGATAGTCCAAACATATATCTTAATCCTATCTCATACATCATACCACATAAAAATATTCCTGCTGCTTCTCCTAAATATCTAACTATGTATCTAAAATTAGTAAGTGCTAATTGATATTTATTATCTACTTCGTTGATATAATATCCATCACAAATGTTTTCGTATGCTGTTGAAATAAGGATTGACCAAGTTATTGCAATTAGTGTGATAATGATATTATTTGATAAAAATGCTATTGTATAGCCAATAAACCTTATTCCAAATTTTATTGTAACTGTTATGTAATCATTTTTAGGTGTAAGAAATTTCAATGCTAATATTCCTACTAAATCTGCTAATAACCCTACTACTAGCAAATAATTTGTTGCTTGATTATCTGTAAATTCAAAGTAGTTTGTAAGTGTTAGCATTTTGAGTCCTAATGCTGTCATCATTGCCATTGAGCCTGTAAAATTGTATAGTGCATATATAACTTGTGTTTTTCTTTGTGATATATATTTTAGTATTTGAACTTTCTCACTAGCTTCTGATTTTACTTCTTTGCAAGCTGACATATTGAACATTACAATTACAGAAATTGCTAAAAATATAATGGATACTAACAAACACATATTATAATTTATCAATACCCCTATTATATTTTTTCCAATTAGAAGTCCCCCAACTAAAATTCCTATATCTCTAAAAAGGTATTCTGTTAATCTTCTTTTACTATAAACTGTATTATTCTTTATGATTGTTGTTATTAGTGGATATATGCTTGTTGTAACTAAATACCCTGTTACTACATCTAAAATAATAGAAAAGTTAATTAAACTTGTATTTCCTTTATTGTTTAGGCTTAATAGCATTATCAAGTTTAGAAATTTGATAATTAGAGCAAGGCTTACAAACCCTTTTAGTTTCTCTAATTTAATATTTTTTCCTACAAACATGATGCCTAATACACTAATTAGGGTTCCTATGCTTATAATATTACTAATATTAGTTATTGTGAAATTATTATCTTGTAACCATAGCCCCCTAAAATTCTCCCACAGTCCCATTGAAATACTAAAAAATGCTAACATGATTAGTATTTGATTTTCGCCTTTTATTTTTTTCATTTGTTACCCCATTTCAATTATATATCTATAAATTGCATTCCAATCTTTCAAAGTAATAAAGTCATCATAGCAAATGTTGTCATTCGCTATTCTTATTGCTACTGCTCCTATATTTGATACATCTATGCAATTACTAGTTTTGTCATCAATAAATACATCTATTTTTTCATCTTTGCAGATTTTTGCTTTATCTCGTGCATTTACAATTAGTTTGTCATATTCTATATTATTCTTGTCTAGCCACTCTTTGCTTAGTTTATATGGATTATCGTGAAATTCAGAATCTCTTGCTGTTACAATATATACTTCATGTCCTGCTTTTCTTAATTTACTGATTGTTTCCTTTGCATT
>JAAVZQ010000036.1 GCA_022791735.1 Clostridia bacterium | reverse complement strand
GTTGAAGCAGAATGGAGAAGCGGAACTTCAATAACTGCAAGGTATGCAAGAGAGCAGGGTAAAGAAGTTTTTTGCATAGCTAATTCAAGAGAAAATAGAAAAGGAATTGGGACTAACATTCAAATTCAAAAAGGTGCAACATTAGTTATGGAACCTAAAGAGGTAATACAAAAGTATAAAGCAAATAGAATAGAACAACTAACAATTGAAGACCTAGAAATTATGCAAGATAAACAAGAAAATAAACTAGAAAATGTAAAAGAAGAATATAGGGCAATATATAAAGCTTTAGCAGAAGAGATTAGCCTAAATGAAATCAGTGTAAAAACTAGGATGGAAATATCAGAGTTATATGAAAAGCTATTTTTAATGGAGATGGAAGGACTAATTGAAGTAAATCAAAATAAATACAAAATAAAAGAGAGGTAGATGAAAATGTGTTTAAAACAAATAGAAGGAAGAACAGGAGAAGAACTTGCGAGCAAATATTTAGAAAGCTTGGGCTATAAAATAATATGCAATAATTTTAGATGCACACAAGGAGAGATAGATGTAATTGCACAAGATAGAGATGAACTTGTATTTATCGAAGTAAAAACGCGAAGTAGTATAAAATTTGGAGAGGCAAAAGAAGCGGTAAACCAAAGGAAGCAAAAGCATATAGTAAATGCAGCAAAATACTATTTGTACAAAACAAGGCAGGAAGGTGTAAATATAAGAATTGATGTGATGGAAGTGTATTTGTTTGGTAAAAAAGTGAAAATAAATCATATAAAACAAGCAGTGTGGGCTTGAAAAAAGAAATAGAAAATGTTGAAATTTTATGCTATTTAGGATATAATATAAGGAGCAATTAAATGTACAGAATTGAATTATATGAAGATAAAAATGGATATAGTGAAATAAAAAGCTATATTAAAGGCTTAGAAGAGAGCGATAGCAAAAATGATAGAATAAAAGTGAATAAAATAAGAAAATATATGCAATTACTTGAAATATATGGATTGACATTAAACGAACCATATATAAAAAAGAGTGATAGTAACATATGGGAATTAAGACCATTAAAGGATAGATTTATATTTGCATATTATAGTGGAAGTAAATTTATAATATTAAGTCATTTTGTAAAGAAAACACAAAAAACTCCAAGATATGAAATAGAAAGGGCAAAAAGATTATTAGAAGATTATAGGAGGAAAGAGAAGTATGAGTAAGTTTGAAACTTGGGAAGAATTTGAAAAAACACTTCATTTTACACCAGAGGAAGATGAGAAGCTAGAGTGTGAACTCAAAAAGGAAAGAGTAAAAATTGAAGCAAGAATAAAGAAAGAAGAAACTAAAAGATTAAAAAAAGAGAAAAAGTTATTAAAGAGTTTAAATTATACTAAAAGCATATAGAAAAAATGTCTTGATTTATAATTCCAATTAATGTATAATAAGGTCATAAAGATGAAAAGAAACGGAGAGATAGTTATGAATATTAAAATAACAGGAAAAGAGTTAAAAGCGACAGATGCTATAAAAGACTATGTAGAGAAAAAATTAGAAAGAATACAAAAGTATTTTGAAGATGATTTTGATGTAAATGTTACAATTAGGACAGAAAAAAATGTACAAATCGCAGAAATGCATGTAATTACAAAAGCAAATACGTATAGAGCAGTAACAGAACACAGCGACTTATATGCTTCAATTGATAAAGACATAGACATATTAGAAGGGCAAATTAGAAAAGCAAAAACAAAAAGAGAAAAAATAAACAAAGAGGAATCTATAAAAATAAAAGAAACAACATTAGTAATAAATGAAGAAAAAGAAGTTGAAGATGAAATCTTAAAAACTATGTACTATGATATAAAGCCAATTGCACCAGAAGATGCAAAACTAAAATTAGAAGAAATGAGAGGAAGTAACTTCTTAACATTTATCAATGTTGACACAGGAAAAGTAAACGTTATTTTTAGATTAAAAGATGGTAAAAACTTTGGATTAGTTGAACCAGCAAACTAAGGAAACAGGGATTATACAGGGCGTGCAAAGCACGCCCATTTTTGAAAAGAGGAAGCAAAATGAAGGAACAAAGATATGTATTAAAAAATTGTAATTCATTCACACCAAAAGATGTATTTGACTGTGGGCAATGCTTTAGATGGAACGAAGAAGAAGATCGGAAGCTACACAGGAATATTCAAAAATAATGTACTAAATGTAAAAAGACAGGAAAATGATATAATTTTTGAAGGAATTTGTGAAGAGGATATAGAAAGTGAGTGCTACGAGTATTTTGACCTTGGTACAGATTATGAAGAAATAAAAAAGAAACTTGCAAAAATAGATGAACACCTAAAGGAAAGTGTAAAATATGGAGAAGGTATAAGGATATTAAAACAAGACCTTTGGGAAACAATAATATCCTTTATTATTTCTGCAAATAACAATATTCCAAGAATTAAAGGAATAATAGATAGGATTTCAAAAAAATATGGCAATAAAATCCAGTTTAGAGGAAAAGAATATTACACTTTTCCAGATATGGAGCATTTAGGTGAAGCGAGTGTAGAAGATTTAAGAGCATTAGGACTAGGTTTTCGTGATAAAAGAATATATGAAACAACTAAAATGTTCTTAGATAAAAAGATAACTCTAGAAGAACTAGAAAATGAGCAAGATACAGAGGTGCTAAGGGAGAAGCTCATGAGCCTTTCAGGAGTTGGAGGAAAAGTTGCAGATTGTATAATGTTATTTTCGTTAAAAAAATTCAATGTGTTTCCAGTAGATGTATGGGTTAGAAGAGTTATGAATGAACTATATATTAAGGAAGAAGATGAGAATAAAGTTTCAAAAGAGCTTTTGCAAAATTTAGCCAAGGAAAAGTACAAGGAGTTAGCAGGACTTGCACAGCAATATTTGTTTTATAAAAGAAGGAGTAGCTAATACCAATATAGAATTCACAGCTTTAAGTATTCTTAGTTGTGAATTATGGCAATATAGGTGAAAGGAACTAATGTAATGGGACTTAATATAATTTATGGGAAGGCAGGAAGCGGTAAAAGCACATACATATTTAAAAAAATCAGAGAAATAATAGGGAATTCACAAAAAATATACGTTATAACACCAGAGCAGTTCTCGTTTACAGCTGAAAAGAAATTGCTTAACGAAATAGAGGGAGGAGCAGCTATAAACGCAGAGGTGCTTACATTTTCTCGTATGGCATATAGAGTTATAAAAGAAACAGGCAATAATCTAAAAAACATTGAAGACTTTGGCAAATCGATGCTTATATATGATATTTTGGACAACTCTAAAAAGGAACTTAAATTCTTAGGAAAAAATCTGCAAAATGTGGAGACAGTATCTAAAAGTATAACAGAATTTAAAAAACATAATATCACAGTAGATAGGCTTTCAAATCTAACAAATAACATAGAAGATGAATACTTGAAAGCAAAATTAGAAGATATTTATCTTGTATATGATAAATTTCAAAATTCAATAAAAGAAAAGTTTTTAGATGAGAATGATTGTTTAACATATCTTGCAGATAATTTAAAAAATACAAATATTTTTGATAATGCAATAATTTTTATAGATGAATTTGTACGGTTTTACACCTCAAGAATATAGTGTAATAGAAGAACTTATGAAGTGTACTCAGGATATATATGTAACAATATGTGCAGATAATCTAGATAGTCGAAACTCGAACGAGGATACTGATATTTTTTATAGCAATAAAGTAACATGTGAAAGGCTTATAAAAATTGCAGAAAACAACAATATAGAAGTTTCAGAACCAATAAACTTGGGTAAGAATTACAGGTTTAAATCTAAAGAATTAATCCATTTAGAACAAAATATTTATGCCAATATTAGTACAAAATATACAAAGCAAAACAGTGATATATCACTGTTTTTAGCAGCAAATCCTTATACAGAGATAGAATATGTTGCAAGCAAAATTGTAGAAAATGTTAGAGACAATGGTTATAGATATAATGAAATAGGGATAATAACCAAAAATATTGATACATATTCAGGATTAATAAAAGCAATATTTTCTAAATATAATATACCTGTCTATATCGACGAAAAAAAGGATTTAGGACAAAATATTTTAATCAAATATATAATTAGCCTTTTAGAAGTATTTTCTAAGAATTGGTCATATGAGAGCGTTATAGCATATATTAAAACTAAGTTTTGTGATATCACAGAAAAAGAGATATATGAGATAGAAAAATATGCAAGAAGATGGGAAATAAAATACTCAAAATGGTATAAAGAAGATTGGAAATATGGAGAAAGTGAAGAAAGACTAGAGTATTTAAATAATATACGAAGAAAGGTTGTAGCACCACTTTTAGAGCTTAGAAACAAATGCTATAAAAATACAACTTGTAAAAACTTAAGTAAAGCAATATATGAATTTCTAATCCAAAATGAAGTAGACAAAAAACTAAAAGAAAAAGCAAATATTGTAAGAGAATTTGATGCAGACCTTGCGAGTGAATATGAGGCAAGTTTTAATACGGTTATAAAAATTCTAGATGAGATGGTAAAGGTATTTGGAGATGAAAACTTAAGTTTTGAAAAGTATACATCATTTTTAAAAATTTCATTTTCAGAAAATGGACTTGGGAAAATCCCAGCAGGGTTTGATGAAGTTACGGTCGGAGATGTAGATAGGTCAAGAAGTCATACAGTTAAAGTAATATTCATAATAGGGCTAAATGATGGTAGTTTCCCAAGTGTAAATAATGTAGAGGGATTTTTGTCAGATAGCGATAGAGAAAAGCTAAAAGATATGGAAGTAGAACTCGCAAAGACAACATTAGAGGCATTATACAATGATAATTTTAATATATACAAAGCGTTTACAACAAGTGAAGAAAAGCTGTATATGTCTTATCTTTCATCGGGAAGCAATCGGAGATGCACAAAAACCATCTATATTATTACTTAAGATAAAAAAGATTTTCCCAAAGCTAATAGAAGAAAGTGATGTAGTAACTAAAAAAACAGAGATTACAAGCAAAGAAGCTATATTTGATGAACTTTTATTAAACATTAGAGATTTTAAAGATGGTAACAAAATAGATGAAATATGGTTTGAGGTATATAAGATATTTGAGGAAGATGAAAAATGGAGAGAGAGGCTAAAAAATGCAGTAAAAGGGTTAGATTTTTCAAATACACCAGAAAATATCAATAAAGAGAATATACAAAAATTATATGGAAACACATTAAAAACTAGTGTTTCTAAATTAGAGAGTTATCAGAAATGTCCATTTTCTTTTTATTTACAATACGGTTTAAAATTAAAGGATAAACAAGGATTTAAATTAGAAAGATTAGATATTGGTACATTTATGCATGATGTAATTGATAGCTTTTTTGAAGAAATAGAGTTAAGACGGATTAGATTTGAATAAAATAAGTGAAGAAGAAGAAAAAGAGATTATAGATAAAATAATAGAAGAAAAACTTAAACTTCCAGAAAACTATATATTTGTGAGTTCCGCTAAATTCGTAAATCAGACACTTAGACTTAAAAAGCTTGTGCTAAAGGCCATGAAATATATAATACTATCAATAACAGAAAGCGATTTTGAAGTATTTGGACATGAGGTGGAATTTGGAGAAAACTCAAAATATCCACCAATAGAGATAGCTTTAGATAATGGAAAAAAAGTAGAAATCATTCGGTAAGATTGATAGAATTGATATTGCAAAAGATGAAGAGGGTAGGTATTTGAGAATAATAGACTATAAATCTTCTAATTATGACATTAATTTAGATAATGTAGTTTATGGCTTGCAATTACAGCTTTTGACTTATCTAGATGCAGTATGTAAAATCGAGGACTTAGAGCCAGCAGCAGTACTATATTTTAATTTAATTGAAGAAAAGCTAGATAAGAGGAAAACAAAGGAAGAAATTGAGGATGAAATAAGAAAGAACTTTAAAATGAAAGGACTAGTAGCTGCAGATGTAAAGCTAATAAAAATGATGGATAAATCGCTAGAAGTAGGAACATCAAACATTATTCCAGCAGGCATTACAAAGGAGCGGTAATATATCAAAAAAAGGTTCTAGTGTTGCAACCAAGGAGCAGTTTAAGGCACTTCAAAAATATATTATAAAGGTAGTTAAAAATATTTCGAAGGAGATATTTAGTGGAAAAATAGATATAAAACCATATTACAAAGATAGTAAAACGCCTTGTGAGTATTGTAAGTTTAAGGCAATATGTCAGTTTGATAAGAATAAGTT
>JAAVZQ010000035.1 GCA_022791735.1 Clostridia bacterium | reverse complement strand
CTAACACATAAAAGAAGAATTTCAGCATTAGGACCAGGAGGACTTTCAAGGGAAAGAGCAGGCTTCGAGGTTAGAGACGTACATTATACCCATTATGGAAGATTATGCCCAATAGAATCACCAGAAGGACCAAACATAGGACTAATCTCAGCATTATCTTCATTTGCTATAATAAACGAATATGGATTTATTGAAACACCATATAGAAAAATAGATCCAGAAACTCACAAAGTTACAGACGAAATAGTATATATGGCAGCATATGATGAGGATGGACATATTATTGCACAAGCAAATGAGCCAATTGGAAAAGATGGAAAATTCATAAATAAGAAAATAAAAGTTAGATACTTAGATGAAGTAACAGAAGTATCAGCTGACCAAGTAAACTACATGGATGTATCTCCAAAGCAATTAGTTTCAGTTGGTGCAGCAATGATACCATTCTTAGAGCATGATGATGCAAACCGTGCACTTATGGGTGCAAACATGCAACGTCAGGCAGTTCCACTTATGATTACAGATTCACCAATAGTAGGAACAGGAATTGAATATAAAGCAGCTAAAGATTCAGGAATAATGATACTTGCAAAATCAGATGGTGTTATCAAAAAAGTTACAGGTGATGAAATTACAATAGAAACAAACAAAGGTAACATAGAAACATATAAACTACGTAAGTTCAAGAGAACAAACGGTGGAACATGTATAAACCAAAAACCAATTGTTGTAAAAGGTGAAAAGGTTAAAGCAGGAGATGTTATTGCAGATGGGCCTTCTACTGATAAAGGAGAAATGGCACTTGGTAAAAACGTTATCATAGCATTTACAACTTGGGAAGGTTATAACTATGAGGATGCTATTCTTTTAAGTGAAAGATTAGTAAAAGAAGATGTTTATACATCAATCCATATTGAAGAATATGAATGTGATTGTCGTGATACAAAACTTGGTCCAGAAGAAATAACAAGGGATATACCAAATGTTGGTGAAGACGGACTTAAAGACCTTGATGAAAATGGAATTATAAGAATTGGTGCAGAAGTAAGACCAGGAGATATATTAGTTGGAAAAGTTACTCCAAAGGGAGAAACAGAACTAACAGCAGAAGAAAGATTATTACGTGCTATCTTTGGGGAAAAAGCTAGAGAAGTAAGAGATACATCACTTCGTGTACCACATGGAGAATCAGGAACAATAGTTGATGTAAAAGTATTTACAAGAGATAATTCCGATGAATTAGGCCCAGGTGTAAGTCAAGTAATTAGATGCTATATAGCACAAAAAAGAAAAATATCAGTTGGAGACAAAATGGCTGGACGTCATGGAAACAAAGGTGTAGTATCAAGAATATTGCCAGTTGAAGATATGCCATTTATGCCAGACGGAACTCCAGTAGATGTAGTATTAAACCCATTAGGTGTTCCATCACGTATGAACTTAGGTCAGGTTTTAGAGGTACACTTAGGAGGTGCAGCAAGAGCTCTAGGATTTAAAGTTGCAACACCAGTATTTGATGGTGCAACAGAAGAGGAAATTGTTAAACTACTTGAAGAATCTGGAGCAGCTCCAAATGGAAAAACAATACTTTATGATGGAAGAACAGGAGATGCATTTGATAAACCAATCACAGTTGGAGTTATGTATATGTTAAAACTTCACCACTTAGTAGACGACAAGATACATGCTCGTTCAACTGGACCATACTCATTAGTTACACAACAACCTTTAGGAGGAAAAGCACAATTTGGTGGACAGAGATTTGGAGAGATGGAAGTTTGGGCACTAGAAGCTTATGGTGCATCACATACATTGCAAGAAATGCTTACAGTAAAATCAGATGATGTAGTAGGAAGAATTAAGACTTATGAAGCAATAGTTAAAGGTGAAAATATTCCAGAACCAGGAGTACCAGCAGGATTTAAAGTACTTATAAAAGAACTACAAAGTTTAGGACTAGATGTAAGACTATATTCAAACGAAGGCAAAGAATTAGAACTTAAAGAAAATATAGACGAAGGAATTGACTTTAATTTAGAAAGAGAAGGCGACAAAGAAAAACTTGAGACGATAGCATCAGAACTTGAAGACGGTTTTGAAGAAGAAAGTGAAGAAGATAAAGACATATATAGTGATGAGTTGCCAGATGATATACCAGATGAATTACTAGATGACGAATTACTAGACGATGAAGAACTATTTGATAGTGACTTAGCAGAAGACAACATTGATAATGATGAAGATTTAACTTAATTGAATATAAAACGCCAAAGTTTAAAGTAAAACAGAAAGATATTGTTCGAGCAGTGTATAAAACTTTAAACTTAGGCGTTGGAAAAAGTTTTATATTTTGGGGGGCTAATTTAAGTGGACGAATTAGAATTGTTTGATAAATTGAAAATAGGGCTTGCATCTGATGAAAAAATCAGAGAATGGTCAAAAGGCGAAGTAAAAAAGCCTGAAACAATAAATTACAGAACATTGAAACCAGAAAAAGATGGATTATTTTGTGAGAGAATATTTGGACCAGTAAAAGACTGGGAATGTCACTGTGGTAAGTATAAAAGAGTTAGATATAAAGGAATAGTATGTGACAGATGTGGAGTAGAAGTTACAAAAGCAAAAGTTAGAAGAGAGAGAATGGGACACATCGAACTTGCAGCTCCAGTTGCACATATTTGGTACTTTAAAGGAATTCCTAGTAGAATAGGATTATTACTTGACATTTCACCAAGAAGTGTAGAAAAAGTAATATATTTTGCTTCATATATCGTAACAGATAAAGGAACATCAGGACTTATAAAAGGTCAAGTATTAACAGAAAAAGAATATGGTGAAGCAATAGAAAAATATGGAAGAGGAACATTTAAAGCAGAGATGGGAGCATCAGCTCTTAGAAAACTTTTAGAAGAAATAGACTTAGATAAATTATCAGAAAAAATAAGTAAGGAAATTGAAAAATCTAGTGAACAAAAAAGATTAAAACTTGCAAAAAGATTAGATACAGTAGAATCATTTAGATTGTCAGGAAATAGACCAGAATGGACTATAATGAACGTTATTCCTGTAATCCCACCAGATATTAGACCAATGGTACAATTAGATGGTGGAAGGTTTGCTACATCAGACTTAAATGACCTATATAGAAGAGTAATAAACAGAAATAACAGATTAAGAAGATTGTTAGAACTTGGTGCACCTGAAATAATTGTAAGAAATGAAAAGAGAATGTTACAAGAATCAGTAGATGCATTAATAGATAATGGTAGACGTGGAAGACCAGTTACAGGAGCTGGAAACAGAGCATTAAAATCACTTTCTGATATGCTTAAAGGAAAACAAGGTAGATTTAGACAAAACTTACTTGGAAAGAGAGTTGACTATTCTGGACGTTCAGTTATAGTAGTTGGTCCAGAACTTAAGATGTATCAATGTGGACTTCCAAAAGAAATGGCAGTAGAGCTATTTAAACCATTTGTTATGAAAAAGCTTGTAAAAAGAGGATTAGCACATAATATTAAAAATGCTAAAAGAATGGTAGAAAGATTAAGACCAGAAGTATGGGACATATTAGAAGAAGTTATAAAAGATCATCCAGTACTATTAAACCGTGCTCCAACACTTCACAGACTTGGAATTCAAGCATTTGAGCCAGTACTTGTTGAGGGTAGAGCAATAAAACTTCATCCATTAGTTTGTACAGCATTTAATGCTGACTTCGATGGAGACCAAATGGCTGTACACGTTCCATTATCTCCAGAAGCACAAGCAGAAGCAAGATATTTAATGCTTTCAGTAAATAACCTACTTAAACCACAAGACCGGAAAACCAGTAACAGTTCCAACACAGGATATGATACTTGGAAGTTATTACTTAACAATGCAAGTTGATGGTGAAAGAGGAGAAGGAATGTACTTCAAAGACGATGAAGAAGCATTACTTGCATATCAAAATGGAGACTTAGAATTACATGCAAAAATCAATATAAGAAGAAGTGCAGAAATAGATGGAGAAGTTATTACTCAAAAAGTAGAAACAACAGTTGGAAGATTAATATATAATCAAGGTATACCACAAGACTTAGGTTTTGTAGATAGAAGTAAAAAAGAAAATTTATTAAAATTAGAAATAGATTTCCCAGTTATCAAGAAAAACTTAGGTGGTATTGTTGCAAAATGTATTAATAAGCATGGGTTTGAAGTAACTGCAGAAGTATTAGATTATATTAAATCTATAGGATATAAATATTCAACTAAAGGAGCTATTACAGTTTCAGTTGCTGATGTAAGCGTTCCAGAAGCTAAAGCAGAAATACTAGAAAAAGCAGAGTTAGATGTAGATAATGTCATGAAACAATACAAACGTGGACTTATAACAAACGAAGAAAGATATCAATCTACAATCAAAATATGGGAAAAAGTTACAGATTATGTAACAGAAGCTATGAAAGATAATTTTGATGAATTAAACCCAATATACATGATGGCTCAATCTGGAGCAAGACGGAAATATGAACCAGTTAAGACAAATCGCAGGTATGCGTGGACTTATGGCAAATACATCAGGTAAAACAGTAGAAATTCCAATCAAATCATGCTTTAGAGAGGGACTAGATGCACTAGAGTACTTCATATCTTCACACGGTGCTAGAAAAGGTTTAGCAGATACAGCCTTAAGAACAGCAGACTCTGGATATTTAACAAGAAGATTAGTAGATGTAAGTCAAGATATTATAGTAAGAGAAGAAGATTGCGGAACACATGAGGGAATACTAATTTCAGATATCAAAGATGGTAACCAAATAATAGAGAAGTTAGAAGAAAGACTTGAAGGAAGATATGCATTAAATGATATCATTGATCCAAAGACTAAAAAAGTAATTGTAGATAAAGATACAATGATTGATGGAGATATAGCAAAGAAAATAGTTGACGCAGGAATAACAGAAGTAGAGGTTCGTTCATCACTTACATGTAGAACAAAACATGGTGTGTGCAGTAAGTGCTATGGTATGGGACTTGCAACACGTTCAAAAGTAAATATTGGTGAAGCAGTTGGAATAATTGCGGCTCAATCAATCGGAGAACCTGGTACACAGCTTACAATGCGTACATTCCACATGGGAGGTGTCGCAGGAGGAGATATTACACAAGGTCTTCCAAGAGTTGAGGAGTTATTTGAAGCAAGACGTCCAAAGGGACTTGCAATGATTTCAGAAATAGCAGGAACAGTTAAAATAAAAGAAGAAGAAAACAAGAAAGAAATTATAGTAAAAGGAAAAGAAGAGGCAAAAACTTATTTAGTTCCTTATGGAGCAAAACTAAGAGTAAAAGAAGGAGACAAAATAGAACCAGGAACACAATTAATTGAGGGTTCTGTAAATCCAAGCGAAATCCTTGCTATAAACGGAGCAGAAGGAGTATATAGATATTTAACACAAGAAGTTCAAAAAGTATATAGAAACCAAGGTGTTGACATCAATGATAAACACATTGAAGTAATTGGTAGACAAATGCTTAAGAGAATAAAAGTTCAAGATCCAGGAGACACAGAACTTTTTGCGGGTGCACTTGTTGATATGTATGAATTCGAAGAAATAAACAATAGAGCAGTAGAAGAAGGCAAAAGACCAGCAAAAGGTACAAGAGCATTATTGGGAATTACTAAGGCATCTCTTGCAACAGAAAGTTTCTTGTCTGCAGCATCATTCCAAGAGACAACAAAGGTATTAACAGAAGCTGCAATAAAAGGAAAAGAGGATCCATTAATTGGACTAAAAGAAAACGTAATTATCGGTAAACTTATACCAGCAGGAACAGGACTTCCAAGATATAAGTCAGTTAAGATAAATACAGAGGAAGAGAGTTATAACACAGCAACTGAAGAAAGTAATTTAGTTGGATAATATGTTAAAAGTAGTACAAAATCAATTGTACTACTTTTTTTTGCTTCAAATTTGTGATAAAATAGACGAAGATATAATAGTAATAGATATAGAGGCAAAGGTTGAAAAAGGAATGTGATTAAATATGAGAAATATAAGTGTTAGAGATTTTATAAATGTAACAAATGCTAAACTTTTATGTGGAAGTGAAAATACAATCTTAGGAGATTTTAAAAAAGATACTAGAGAAATAGAAGTAGGAGATGTATATCTTCGGAGTAAAAGGTGAAAAAGTTGATGGAAATACTTTTTATGAAAAAGCACTAGAGAATGGAGCAAAAGTATGCATATTACAAGAAGTAGATATTCCAAATGAATTTTTAAAAAAATATAAAGATAGAGTGATACTTAAAGTAGAAAAAACAAGAGAGGCACTTAAAAAAATTGCGGAATTTAAGAGGAATATGTATGAGATACCAGTTGTAGGAGTTACAGGAAGTGTACGGAAAAACTAGTACAAAAGATTTAATTGCAAGTGTAATGTCAAAAAAATACAAAACATTGAAAACTAAAGGGAATTATAATAATGGAATAGGACTTCCGCTTACAGTTCTAAGCATTAAAGATGAAGATGCAGCAGTAATTGAGATGGGAATGAACCATTTAGGAGAAATAAGCAGGTTAGCCAAGATTGCTAGGCCTACAATAGGCGTTATAACTAATGTTGGAACAGCACACATAGGCAATTTAGGTTCAAGAGAAAATATTTTAAAAGCAAAACTTGAAATGCTTGAGGGTATGGCAGAAAATGCACCATTAGTCATAAATAATGATAATGATATGTTACATAATTGGTATTTAGAAAACAAGGGAACAAGAAAAATTATAACTTTTGGAATAGAAAATGAAAGTGATGTAATGGCAAAAAATATAGACTTAGGTGAAGACGGTAGTAAATTTGAAGTAAAGATATACGATGAAATATATAATGCAAAAATAAACGTGCGGAGGAAATCATTTTGTGATAAATGCATTATGTGCGATAGCTGTGGGAATTCAAAATAACATTCCTGCTGAAAAAATACTTGAAGGAATAAGTGAATTTGAACTTACAAAAAATAGAATGGAAATCGTGGATGGAAAAAAAGGGACTAAAATTATAAATGATAGCTATAATGCAAACTATGACTCTATGAAAGCTGCACTTCAATATTTGAGTAATGTAAGTTCAGACAAAAAGATTGCAATATTAGGTAATATGGGAGAACTTGGAGATTTTACAGAAGAGATGCATAATAAAGTTGGAGAAGAAGTATACCATAACAAAATTGATATATTAATTACAGTAGGAGACAGTGCAAGGTATATTGCAAATAAAGCAATAATGCTAGGTATGGATAAATATAATGTATTTATGTGTGATACAAATGAGGAAGCAGTAAAAAAAGCGAATGAATTAATGAAAGAGGGAGATTGTATTTTAGTTAAAGCTTCAAATAGTATGAATTTTAAAGAAATTGTAGAGAGGCTAAAAAATAATTAATAGCTTTAAGGTGCCGTCTGTCCTGCCATGAGTAATTATTAATTGAAATTACCCTGCGCGGACTTTGAGATTTATTAGCTATGAATTATTTTTCAAATAGGACTATATATTAAGAAAGGATGAATTTTTATGAAATTAGCAGTAATATTTGGTGGAACATCCACAGAACATGACGTATCAGTTGTATCTGGTACATCAGTTCTAAAAAATCTAGATAAAACTAAATATGAGATTTTACCATTATATATAGATAGAGAAGGAAAATGGTATGAGTATACAAAAGATGTAGATAAAATTGCGGTACTACCAATAGGCGAAGAAATAAAAGAACTAAAGAAAGTAGATAATATAATAGAAGTTTTGAAAGCACAAGATGTTCTTTTTCCAGTTTTACATGGATTAAATGGAGAAGATCGGAACAATACAAGGACTATTTGAACTTTTAAACAAGCCTTATGTAGGATGCAGAGTACTTGCATCAAGCATTGCAATGGATAAAGTGTATACAAAGGTAGTTTTAAATAGAGCAGGGATTTTGCAAGCAAAATCAGAGTATATAAGAAAATATCAAGATAAATACATATATGTAGATAAAGAATTTAATGAGAAAGTTTGTAGTATAGATGAAATATGTAATATAGTAGAAAAAAGTCTAAATTACCCAATGTTTATAAAACCATCAAATTCTGGCTCAAGTGTAGGAGTAAGTAAAGCAGAAAATAAAGAAGAACTAAAAACAGCTATAACATTTGCAAGCAAATTTGATAGAAAAGTACTAATTGAGCAAGGTATAATGCGGAAAAGAGATAGAGACAGCAGTACTTGGAAATGAAGAAATAGAAGTACGGAGCTGTACGGCGAAATAAAGGCTGCAGATGAATTTTATAGTTTTGATGCAAAGTATAAAAATGCAGAATCAAAAACTGTTATTCCAGCAGATATTTCAAAAGAACAAATTGAACAAGTTAGAAGAATTGCAAGAAAGGCATTTAAGGCAATTGATGGAAAAGGACTTTCAAGAGTAGACTTTTTTATAGAAGAAAATACAGGCAAAATCTATCTAAATGAGATAAATACTATGCCAGGTTTTACGACCATAAGTATGTATCCAAAATTGTTTGAAGCTGTGCGGAATAAATTATAGTAAATTATTGGATAAATTGATTGAATTTGCCACAAAATCATGATATAATATAAAAACTATTGATAAATTCACAATTTAAATATCGTCTGTCCTGCCACGGGTATTATATATAAATTAATCGTTCAACCTTACTGGGGCAGGCTATGAAAACATTTAATGAAGCCTGCCCCATTCGCCGTCGCTTTCAGCTCGGTTGAGCGCTGCGCGGTTTTCACTCTTAATTTATATATGAACACCCTGCACGGACTTCAAAAATATATAATTGTGAACTTATTGAACGGAGGATGTGTAAATTATGTTATTTAAGGATTATTATAAGATACTAGGATTTGAAACAAATAAAGTATCAATAGAACAGATAAAAATAGGTTTTAGAGAGCAAGCAAAAAAATATCACCCAGATTTGAATGATGGGGGAACAGGTGCAGAAGAACGTTTTAAAGATATAAATGAAGCATATAGGATTTTATCAAATCCATCAACTAGAAGAAAATATGATAGGGCATGGAACTATAATATTGGAAAACCAAGAAATAAAGAGAAAAATGCAAAAAATATGAACAGTAGTGACACCATAATGGGTGAGGCATTTAACATGTTTTTTGGAAGTAAAAAAGAAAAGAAAAAAGACGAGCCTAAGCCTAAGAAAAATGCAATAAAAGGAGATAATGTAGACACTGGAATTAGTGTAACAATTGAAGAAGCATTTTTTGGTGCAAGCAAAAAAATATCATTAAGAGCAGTTGACGGAAGTATGAAGAATTTTATTGTTAAAATTCCAGCAGGGATAAGAAATGGTGAAAAGATTAGATTAATTGGACAAGGTAAAAAAGGACAAAATGGTGGAAAGAACGGAGACTTATTCATACAAATAAGCATTGAAAATAGTAAGAAATTTAGAATTGAAGGCTGTGACCTTTTTACATATTTAGAGATTACACCATGGGAAGCGGCACTTGGTACTAGAATAAAAGTTGAAGGAATAGATGGTGGAGACATGGTCTATATTCCAAAGGGTATGCAAAGTGGAGAAAGGATAAAAATACAAGGAAAAGGATATAAAGACAGCAAAGGTGGCAGAGGAGATTTAGTTGCAGAGGTAAGAATAATAGTACCTAAAATTATAAATGATGAAGAAATAAAATTATATGAAAAATTGAAAGCAATATCAAAATTTACTCCAAGACAAGGAAAAAGTGCTTAAATAATTGACAAAGATTAAAAAATAATGTATAATTATGTATAGTAGTAAATTTTAACCAAAGAAAAGTAAGTACACTGTAAGGAAAGGAACGGTATTAAAAATGGATATAGCTCAAGGTAAACATTTTAGTATCACAGACCCAAAAGGTATAAATACAGTAATATATCAAGTAAATAAAACAGAGAAAGAGTATTTGAACGAATTTCCAAAGTATACAGTAGAAAGATTGGATTGTACAGCAGAGATAAGAGGAGATGTTACAAGGAAAACATACTTTGTGGACGAACCATCACCTACTGGAAATCAGCTCGTAATTCTTTCATTTGGGCAGGAAAGAGTAGTAATTAATATGGGAATATTAATTGGAGACGAAGTAAAGATTACAAAAAAGCCTGCACCGTTTAAGTTTGATACTTTATACTCAGAAAAACCTTCTGAATATAAAGATTTCAATTATACACCTAATTTAAAAAGGGCAATATCAATAATTGACCCGGAAACAGCAGAAGAAGTAAAACCAATATTATATTTTGATGAGAAAACAAATGAAGTAAAAGGAAAGTGTAAACTTAAACCATATAAATCTTATTTCGCATTCGAAATAAGAGAAGACTAGGAGGAAGTAGAAAAATGACAAAGAAGAGAGAAGTAAAAAGTAATCCAGCAGGAAAAGATGAAAAGCTAACTATTACATATACAGGATTTGCAACTAATTTAGAAAAGTCTGAAATGTTGGTACAAGAAGGAAAACAATTTGATAATGATGCATTACTTGAACTTTTAGGATTTGAAAAGGATGGCAATGGTGGTATGAAACTACCTACAGAAGCACATAATTGTGAAGTTTTAGCCAAAGGTAAGAAAATAAGAAGAGATAATTCAGGAAATATATTAACAGGAAAAGAATTAGTAGAGGATAACGTAAGATAAAACAAAAGAGTAGGTGAATAATTTGAACTATAAAATAGAAGGTGCAATAAGGAAGAATAAAAATAGATTTATAATATTTGCAATACTATGGTTATTTATGGCCATAGTTATTGTTATGCCTATCAGTTATGGACAGCATCTAGCAACAGTAGACCGGTCAGCTTGACTTTGGAGTGTTTATAGATAAATTCGTCAACAGCTATACAGAATTTGGTACAATGCTTGGAAGTCTTGGTACATATTTTAAAGAATTCTTTGGACTTTTGTGGAAATTTACAATAGTATATGCAATATTCATGTTTGTAGGTTTCGTAAAAACAGCACCACATAATGAATACACAGACATAGAGCAAGGTTCAAGTGATTGGGCGACCAAAGGTGAGCAATACAAAGTACTAAGCAGAAACAAAGGAATAATACTTGCAGAAAATAATTATTTACCAGTAGATAAAAGAGGAAACGTAAACGTACTAGTAGTTGGACGGTTCAGGTTCTGGTAAATCTGCATCATATTCTATTCCAAATGCACATCAAATGCTTGGTTCTTATGTATTTACAGATCCTAAAGGAGAATTGTATGATAAAACAGCAGGATTTTTACAAAGAAACGGATATGAGATAAAAGTTTTAAACTTAGTTAGACCACAAAACAGTGACGGATATAATCCACTTATGCACGTAGCGTCAGAACTAGATGTAGACGTTATTGCAAATACAATAGTAAAAGGACAAAAAACAGAATCTGGTTCAGATCCATATTGGGACGATATGGCAGAGTTATTACTTAAATCATTAATATATTATCTAATAGCAACAAGACCAGAAGAAGAACAAAACTTATCAAGCTGTGCAGAGCTTGTTAGAGCAGCAAATGCAAAGGGTGGAAACAACCTTCTTACAGAACTTATGGAGCAATTGCCTTATGATCACCCTGCAAGAATGTACTATAAGTCTATTGAAATAGCACCAGAAAAAACGTATGGTTCAATCCTAAGCTCATTACAGTCAAAACTTGGAAAATTCGATTCAAAAGAGATAGCAGAATTAACTTCAACAGACACAATAGATTTTGAGGAAATAGGAAGAAAGAAAACAGCAGTATATGTCATATCATCAGATACACATACAGCATATGACTTCTTACTTACAATATTCTTTGCACAGATGATACAACAATTGTATGATTTTGCAGACTTAAGTGGAGGAAGACTTCCAATACCAACCTTCTTTATATTAGACGAGTTTGCAAATATCGGGCAAGTACCAGACTTTGATAAAAAGATATCTACAAGTAGAAGTAGAGGAATACAATTTAGCGTAATACTTCAGAACTTAGACCAGCTAGAAGCTGTTTATGAGAAATCTTATGAAACAATAATTGGTAACTGTGATACACATATATTCCTTGGAAGTAACTCACAAAAAACAGTTGAATATTTCTCTAAAGCGTTGGGAGAAAAAACAGTAGAAAGACGTAGTGTTTCAGTAAACAAAGATAGACAAAACTGGATGCAAGGTAAGAGTGTATCAGATCAGATAAATGCAAGAGCACTTTTAACACCAGATGAACTTAGAAGATTTGACAATGATTACTGTATCATATTTGAAAAAGGTATAAGACCAGTAAAAGCAAAGAAATATTATTACTTCACGAAACCCGAAGCTAGAAAACTTGCAGAATTTACACTAAGCCACAATGATGATAGAGGAATAGATAGAGGAAATTGGAGAAAATATAACCCATACAATCCTTATGTAGAAGATAAAGGAAAAGGACAAACACAAGACCTAAAAGTAGAAAGTTTAGACGATTTATTTGAGGAAGATAAAAAAGAAAGTGCACCAGAAGAAAAGAAGCAAGGCTTACCAAAAACGGAAGTAAAAGAAAAGCAAGTCTTGCCAGAAATAGATTTTGAAGATGATTTTGCGCCAGTTCTTCCACAAGAAGAAGAGCCAGCACCAGAGCCAGAAAAAGACGATGGCATAGATTTACAAAAAGAACTTGAAGCAAAATTTGATGAATTGTTTGGACCAGTAGATGAATAGAGTTTTTAGGCAAGTGAAAGGAATAAGAAGAATATGGCTACAACAAACGAATATATAGAATATCTATGCGAGCAAATAAAAGGCGTAGGAGAAATAAGATATAAGAAAATGTTTGGTGAGTTCATGGTATATGTAAATGATAAGCCAGTTATAATAGTTTGTAATAATGTATCTTTTGTCAAAAAGCTAGATTGCATAAGTCATATGATGGAAGGTGCAGAAGAAGGTTATCCATATAAAGGAGCAAAAGAACATTATATACTCGATATCGATAATAATGAACTTTCTAAATCAGTAGTCATAGAAATAGAAAAAGTGACACCAGTACCAAAACCAAAAAAGAAAAAATAGGAAAAACCCCAGCAAAAGCTGGGATTTTTTCATAGGTACTAATTAAGAAAAGTATTGACAAACAAGAAAAAAGCGACTATAATAATATTAAATATTAAAATAGTCGAAAAATGGAGGGCAAGGAATTTGAAATATATAAAAAGAAATGCTGAAACTATTATAAAGAAACAAGAGAAAATATTTAAAGCGATTTTAATTACAGGAGCAAGGCAAGTTGGGAAAACAACGATGCTTAAAAATATAAAACATGATGTAAATTATATCACATTAGATGATATGATATTAAATCAAGTAGCCAAAGAAGATCCGAATTTGTTTTTAAAATCAAATAAAAAGCCATTAATTATTGATGAAATACAATATGCGCCAGAGTTGCTAAGGTATATTAAAATAGAATTAGATAAATCAGAAGAAAAAGCTATGTTTTACCTAACAGGTTCACAGCAATTTCACTTAATGAAAGATGTAAGCGAAAGTCTAGCTGGAAGGATTGGAATATTAAATCTTTTAGGACTTAGTCTAAGAGAAATAAAAGAGATTGATTTCAATGAACCATTTATACCAACTGAAGAATATTTTACAAAAAGAGAGAAATATAATAAAGAAATTTCATATGATGAAATTTGGGATATAATTCATAAAGGGACAATGCCAGCTTTGTATCAAGAAGAAAGCGATTTTGATATGTTTTATTCAATGTATGTAAATACTTACATTGAAAGAGATGTTAGAAATTTAACTCAAGTTGGAGATACTTTAACATTTTTAAAATTTATGACTGCACTTGCAAGTAGAGTAGGAGGACTGCTAAATCTAAATACAGTAGCAAATGAAGTGCGGAATAACTGTCCCAACAGCGCAAAGATGGCTATCAATATTGGTTTCCTCAAATATAGTATATCTATTAGAGCCATATTATAACAACATAATGAAAAGAGCTTTAAAAACACCTAAAGTATATTTTTTAGATACAGGTTTAGTTTCATATTTGACAAAATGGAAGAATAGAGATGTACTAGAAGCAGGAAATATGGCAGGGAATTTTTTTGAAAACTTTGTAATAGTAGAAATTATAAAAAGCTATTATAATAATGGAGAGTTAAGACCACCACTATATTTTTATAGAGATAAAGATAAAAAAGAAATAGACTTAATAATAGAGCAAAATGGAAAGCTATATCCGATAGAAATAAAGAAATCAGCAAATCCAACTAAAGATATGACTTCTAATTTTAAAGTATTAGAAAAAGTTGGCGAAATAGGAGAAGGCGGAATTATATGCATGTATGATAAACTTATTAATTTAGATGAAAAAAATAGGGTTATACCATACACATATTTATAATGAATATATTTAATAGTTAATATTTACACAATAAATCATGTGAATATTAACAAAAATTGTACTTGTGATACTAGCAGCAGTAACAATAAATGCAGCATTTAATAGTGGAATAATAGACACAGCAGTAAATGGAGCAGTAAAT
>JAAVZQ010000034.1 GCA_022791735.1 Clostridia bacterium | reverse complement strand
TGTACATCGAGCCAAGATTTTGATACACACTTCCTTCACTTCCACCTCTCAATGGATAGCTTGTGTTTCTCTATGTGGTTGGCGATATATACCTCCACTACGGACTTTCACCGATTAGTCAAACGACATGCCTGTCGTACGCTTAAAAGCCCTTTAAAAGGGCTCCTAAGCTTTTAATACTCTACAAATTCTTTTTGCATTAACTCCCTTGCTTTATCCATCCTCTGACGAATAGAAGTTATCTGTGCTTTTGTCATTCGTGGAGTTGCGATAAGTATCTCTCCATTATGTAATACAATCTCTCCCCACTCCTGTATTTCATCTGTACACTGTTGTATCTCATCCCGTTCGTTTGAAAAGTAAAGTTTGTAGCGATACTTGTGTGTCTCTTCTAAATACTCGTAGTCCTTCATGTATTTTATGTACATCCTATCGCACTTGAACCTCATGATAACTTCCATAACAAACATAAATATTATTGTGAGGTATCCAGCGATGAGTAAAACCATCAATGGTACGCTAATGTCTCCTAGTATCCATTTTGTTGTGAGTTCAAACATCAGAACCCAAAACAATATGGTCTTGATAGTTTCCTTGTCTTTACCAAAAAGAGTTTGCTTTTTCATTTGTTTTTTCCTCCTAAAATAATTTAGTGTTGATAGGTACTATGTGAAAACTAGCTTTTAGCTAGATGGCTAAAGGAAATATATCTCAAAAGGCAACTTGCCTTGTATGACTTAATTATACCATTTTTTAGTCTAAAAATCAAATTTAGCATGCTATGTGTCAGTTATAGTTCAATTCTTTTACTAAATTTTTGTATATTTGCACCATATTTTGCATACACTATTACTAATTTTTAGTAGTTTTACCTTAGAAAGGATGATATTATATGATTTATGAAAAATATGTAAAAGAAAACTCTGCCTCTGCCAAGAAAAAAAACTCTCCTAACTCTGACCTAATCAATTGCATAATAAAAACAAGAGAAGATTTAATCACTGCAAATAACAACTTTGAATTTGCAGACGGTGACCTTATAGATTATTATCTCTATCAAATTAAAGCAACACAAGCAAAATACAATTATCTATTGAAAAAAGCCAAACAATCGCGGACTTTTAGTAAGTATGCTTGAACAACTAGAAATTAAATCAGGAGATTTAGCAATATCTTAAGTAATTTGCATAAGTTCCATTTTTCTTTCATAAGATTAATTGGACAACAATTCTTTTCCAATTTGATTTATACACTAGAAAGGGATGATAGAAAAATGGAACTTATAAATATTTTAACCTATATTTCTGGCCTTTGTGTCATTTTTGTACTATGTAGAATTTTCATATTACCACTTAAATTTCTTGGCAAACTATTCCTCAACTCTTTCATTGGTATTATCTTACTTTTGCTTATTAACCTAGTCCGGTGGACTATTCTCTTTCCATATTGGAGTAAACTTTTTCACAATAATATTTGTAAGCATCTTAGGAATCCCTGGAAGTGTTATACTTACGCTTATTACACTAGTTCTTACATAACGGTTAAGTGTAAAAGTAAATTCCACTTTTGAATGAATTTACTAGTTTAAGAGAAAAGTCCATTAAATCAATAGATTTTTTCTGTTTTTTAATTGCATTTTGATATGAAAATATGTTAAAATAAAGTTAAATTAAAGAAAAATTTTGAAAAATTGCATACTAATTGCACGACTGGTGTTAAAATTTTTAAAATAAATTCCACTCGTGTTAAGATGTAATCTTAAATTAAATCTTTACTTGGGTATGTTGTAGAATTTAATTTAAACTAGTTTTTCTTTAGTAAATTAGGTTTAAGTTGAATCTCATTGGCTGTAACCTTTTTGAGATTCAATTTTTTTAATACCTCTTTGTCTAATAGTATTTGTGCTAAATCATATGGTGTAGCATTGTTTAAACTAGGTCTTGTAAGGCTATTAATATGATTTATCATTAGGTCAATAGCCTGTTGATTAAGATTATCCATAGATGTTCCTTTAGGTATTACATAACGAATAAATTCATGATTTTTCTCAATAGCTCCTTTTTGGTAAGAAGCTCCTGGATTACAGAAAAATATTCTTGTTCTTCCAACACCTTCGTCATTAAATTCTAAACTTAATGGATTCGAAAATTCACTTCCGTTATCTGTTAAAATAACTGGAAAAGTTTTTTCAAATAAATCATTACCTAGAATGCTTTCAAGCCAATTAAACACCTTTAAAACCGAATTAGAAGTTTTGTCATTTAAAAGAAATGCTAACATTAATTTTGAATTTCTAAAAAGCATAGTAAGTAGTACTTTTCCACCTCTTTTACCTTCGACTGTATCCATTTCCACAATAGAAGTATCAGGATTTTCTCGTATATATTTTTCAAAGGCTTCATAAGTTCTTCCTTTACGAATAGCAGTGTCTTTTGGAGTAGGCCTTTTAGTTTTGTTTTTAGGATACCTAACTCTTCTTGGTAAATCAATATTACGAGCTGACAAGTAGTTTTGGTCTAAATAGTTGTAAAGGCTAGATTTAGAACATCCAATATCTTGCGTTTGACAAATGTGAGATACAGTTTGACCATTTTTAAGAAGAGGAGAAACTAAATTATCTAGCTTAACCAATTCTTCTGGTGAAAGATTACAACCCTGTCTAGAAGTTGATAAAGTGTTTTTGTATTGATTGTATGAAGGTAATGCACGATAGTAGTATTTTACTAGTTTACACGCTTGTTTACGACTACAAGAATTACAGACATAAGGTGCATGAGTAAGAGAAGTACATATTTCTTCTTCAAAGTCAGAACAACGTTTATTACAAGTAGAACAAAATGAACATTGAGTACCACAATTTTTACCACATACATTTTTCTTTTTACAATAAGTTCGTTTTATACATACATTGACATATCCTACAAAGCTATTAGGTTCTTTCATTATCCTATGTTTTTTTATTTCTTTTGCAATAGTAGTTGGATCTTTAGATAGAAATTTGCCAATTTCTTTAAAAGTCATATCCTGATTAAGTGCTTGTTCTATGTAATTTCTATCTTCTAATGTTAAGTGTTTTTGATTTATATTTTTCATAATGATACCTCCTTGCATACCCAAGTAAAGTATCTATATACATTGTAACATGATTTTGAACAAAACTAAATTCATGTTGTTTTTTTACTGGAATTTACTTTTATATTTAAGTGTTCTTACATAACTTTTCAAAAGGACTTGCTACTTTTTTCTTTATATGATAATATTATATAACATTAATAAAATACTTAGGAGGTATTAAAATGTGTGGTATAGTAGGATATATTGGAAAATCTAAAGCATGCCCTATACTAATAAAAGGGCTTTTGAGACAAGAATACAGAGGTTATGACTCAGCTGGAATTTCAACTATTGAAGGAAACGAAATTTGCACTATAAAAAGAAAAGGTAGAGTAAAAGAATTACAATCAGATGAAAATATTGATAAACTAAGTGGTACAGTAGGAATAGCACACACTAGATGGGCAACTCATGGAAAACCATCAGATATTAATGCACATCCACATTCTGATTGTCATAACAATTTCTCAATCGTACATAATGGAATTATTGAAAATTACGCAGAAATTAGAGAATTTTTGATAAACGCTGGATATACTTTTGTATCAGATACAGATACAGCAGTTATACCAAACCTTATAGATTATTATTACTCAAAAGAAGACAGCTCTGATAAATTTTTAAATGCAGTAAATAAGGCTATAAAAGATGTAAGAGGAAGTTATGCTATCTCTGCTATATCAAAATTTGAACCTAACAGAATTATAGCTATAAGGAAAGATAATCCTTTAGTTGTAGGTACTTCTGAAGATGCCAAATATATCGCTTCTGATATTCATGCAATATTGGAATATACCAACAACATATATATATTAAAAGATAATGACTTGGTAAGCTTAACACCAAATGAAATCACATTTTATGATAAAGATTTACAAAAAATAGATAGAAAAGTTGAAATTATTGATTGGGACGCAAAAGCTGCTGACAAAGGTGAATATGAAGACTTTATGCTTAAAGAAATCTCAGAACAACCACAAGCTATCCGTGAAACTATTGGTACTAGAATTATAAAAGATAAGCCATGTGATTTTAGTGATATAAATATATCAAAAGAATATCTATCTAACGTATCTAGAATTTATATCGTGGCTTGTGGTACTGCTGCATACTCTGGTATAGCTGTAAAAACTATATTTGAAAGATTAACACGGCATTCCAGTAGAAGTAGATATAGCTTCTGAATTTAGATACAGAGAACCACTTATAGATGAACACACTTTGATAATCTGCATAAGTCAATCTGGAGAAACAGCTGACACTTTAGCTGCACTTAAAAATGCAAAAGCATGTGGTAGTAAAACTATTGCAATAACTAATGTAATTGGAAGTTCAATTACTCGTGAAGCAGACTATACACTTTATATCCATGCAGGACCTGAAATAGCTGTTGCATCAACTAAAGCTTATACTTCGCAAATAGTGTTACTTACTCTTCTAGCAATACATTTTGCTGAAGTACTAGGACTTCCAGATAAATCAATTATAGACAATCTAAAAACTGAAATATTAGAACTTCCTTCAAAAGTTAGTATTGTACTAGAAAACACAGCCATGATTAAAGCTTTTGCACAAAGAATTTATAAAGAAAAAGATGTATTCTACCTTGGTCGTGGAATAGATTACGCCACAGCACTAGAAGCTTCTTTAAAACTAAAAGAGATCGCATATGTACATTCTGATTCATATCAATCTGGAGAATTAAAACATGGCCCAATCGCCTTAATTGAAAATGACGTGACTGTTATTGGAATTATAACTGATAGAAGATTAGTTGAAAAATCTATAAGTAATTTACAAGAGGTAATCGCAAGAGGTGCTAAAACACTTATTATAACAAACCAAGAACTAGACAGTAACTTATTCCCAAATATATTTAGCATACCAAAAATAAATCCGCTTCTATCCCCTATTCTTTCAATCATACCACTTCAACTCTTAGCTTACTATGTATCAAAAGAAAAAGGGCTTGATGTAGATAAACCAAGAAACCTTGCAAAATCTGTTACTGTAGAATAGACTTTAAAAATTTGACATATAATAAAATATATGTTATTATATATATACTAGATTTAACCAGTTTAGTAATATAAAGAACATAATAAAAAGACTAGGAAGCCAGAACAATTTCCTAGTCTTTTTCTGTACTACTCACTTATTAAACTTATAATTAAATAGAGCAAAATAAGTTTTAATACGTTTAACCAGTTCTTCATACAAAGAACACCTCCTTTCTACCTTTAGGAGAAAGGCTTATTTATTATATATCATTTTTCCATATTTGTCTACATTTTCCAAACAAAAGTTTGATGCTAAATCAAATTTGCAATCTCTATAAACTGTTCTAACGAAAGGGCTTCTCCCCTCACTCTCTCATCTATTTCTAGATTATTTAACATCTCTTTTATCCTATCTTTTGAAATACCCAAATTTTGAAGTGCATTTGTGAGAGTTTTCCTCCTTTGCATAAAAGCATACTTTATCACTTTAAATAGCATTTCTTCGTTCTTTACATTTGTGTATTTATCTTTTCTTATCTTAAAGTTTATAACTTCTGATGACACATTTGGCATTGGTACAAACGAAGTATTTGGCACATCTACAATTTCCCTTGCATCAGAATAATACTCTACTGCATAAGTTATAGCTCCTGCATCTCTAGTACCAGTTTTAGCACATAGCCTATCTGCTACCTCTTTTTGCACCATTACAGTTATACTCTCTAAATTTACTCTTTCCTCTAATAATTTCATAATTATTGGAGTTGTAATGTAATATGGCAAGTTTGCAACTATTTTAGCAGATTTATATCCACTTTTCTCTATAATATCATTTAAATCTAACTTCAATACATCCTCATTTATTATCTCTATATTATCAAACAAGAAAAATCTTTCTTTTAAAATCTTTACCATTCTTTCATCTAACTCAATACAAATAACTTTTCCAGCTACCTGTAAAAGCTCATTTGTTAATGTTCCAAGACCTGGTCCTATCTCAATTACCAAATCCTCTTTTCCGAATTTTTGCATTATCTATTGTTTTTGATATAACTTCTTCATCAATCAAGAAATTCTGTCCTAAAGCCTTTGAAGCCGATATATTATACTTTTTCATTAAAAATTTTGTTGTATCTAAAATATTCATACATACCTCACACATAAATTTTAGCATAATTTAACAAATTTTTCAATATTCCCTTTATCTTTTGCAAATTTTGTTATATAATATTAAGAAATTTAATATACTTCTATCCGTAAGGTTAGAGTTCATTTGAAGGAGAGATAATTTATGACATATAATTTCAAAGAAGTAGAAAAGAAATGGCAAACAAAATGGGAAAAAGAAGGAACCTTTAATGCCAAAACTGATTATACAAATAAGAAAAAATGGTATGGACTTATAGAATTTCCATATCCATCAGGACAGGGATTGCATGTAGGACACCCAAGAAGTTATACAGCACTTGATATAATTGCAAGAAAGAAAAGACTAGAAGGATATAACGTCCTATACCCTATCGGTTTTGATGCCTTTGGACTTCCTGCTGAAAACTACGCTATAAAAAACAATATACATCCAAGCATTGTAACAGAACAAAACATTAATCATTTTAGAGAGCAACTAAAATCAATTGGTTTCTCTTTTGATTGGTCAAGAGAAGTAAACACAACAGATCCAAACTACTACAAATGGACTCAATGGATTTTTATACAATTATATAAACATGGTTTAGCATACAAAGCAACTATGCCAATAAATTATTGCACAAGCTGTAAAGTAGGTCTTGCAAACGAGGAAGTTGTAAATGGCGTTTGTGAAAGATGTGGTGGCGAAGTTATACAAAAAGAAAAAAGCCAATGGATGCTTAAAATTACAGATTATGCAGAAAGACTTATAAATGACTTAGACGATGTAAACTATCTAGAAAAAATAAAAATTCAACAGAAAAACTGGATTGGTAGAAGTGAAGGTGCAGAAGTTAAATTCAAAATAGAAGGCACAGACAAAGACCTTCTTATATATACAACTAGACCTGACACAATGTTTGGTGCAACATATATGGTTGTCGCACCTGAGCACAGCATAATAGACGAATTAAAAGACAAAATAACTAACCTAAACGAAGTACTAGACTATAAAGAAAAAGCCTCTAAAAAATCTGACTTCGAAAGAACCGAGCTTGCAAAAGAAAAAACAGGTGTAGAAATAAAAGGAATAAAAGCAATAAATCCTCTAAATGGAGAAGCTATTCCTATCTGGGTTTCTGATTATGTACTTATAACATATGGAACAGGTGCAATTATGGCTGTACCTGCACATGATACTAGAGACTATGAATTTGCTAGCAAATTTGGTCTTCCTATAAAACAAGTTATCACAAATAATGAAAATACAGTATCAGTGGAAAAAGAAGCCTACACAGACACAAATAGCGGAGTTTTAATTAATTCTGGATTTATAGACGGCATGGAAGTAAAGGCCGCTATTTCTGCTGTTATCAAATATGTAGAAGAAAAAGGTATTGGTACAAAAAAGGTAAACTACAAACTAAGAGATTGGGTTTTCTCACGTCAAAGATATTGGGGTGAACCTATTCCTATGGTACACTGTGAAAAATGCGGTTGGGTTCCTCTTGATGAAAAAGACTTACCTTTAGTACTTCCAGAAGTTGAAGAATTTTTACCAGGAGAAAACGGAGAATCTCCTCTAGCAAAACAAACAGGCTGGATAAAAACAACTTGTCCTCACTGTGGTGGAACAGCAGAAAGAGAAACAGATACAATGCCTCAATGGGCTGGTTCATCATGGTATTTCTTACGTTATATGGATCCACATAATGATGAAGCTCTAGCTTCAAAAGAAGCACTTGAATACTGGGCTCCAATCGACTGGTATAACGGTGGTATGGAACATACAACCTTACATCTTCTCTACTCTAGATTTTGGCATAAATTTTTATATGATATCGGTATTGTATCAACAAAAGAACCATATGCAAAACGTACTTCACATGGTATGATTCTTGGAAACAATGGTGAAAAAATGTCTAAATCTAAAGGTAATGTCGTAAATCCTGATGAAATCGTTGATGAATTTGGAGCAGATACTTTTAGAACATATGAGATGTTTATTGGTCCATTTGACCAATCTACACCATGGTCTATGGAAAGCTTACGTGGTTGTAGTAAATTCTTAGATAGAGTTTGGAATATGCTTGATATATTAGAAGATGGCGATACCTATTCTAAAGAATTTGAAAAAATGATGCACAAAGCAATAAAAAAAGTTTCATCTGACTATGAAGCAATGAAATTCAATACAGCAGTTGCAACCTTCATGGAAATGGTAAATGAATTCTATAAACTAAAAAGAATTAATAAGGCAGAATTTAATACATTCTTAATATTACTAAACCCTATTGCCCCTCACATCACTGAAGAATTATTTGCTAAAATTGGAAATACTCAAACAATTGCAGAAAGTGCTTGGCCAGAATTTGATGAAACTAAAACAATTGATGATGAAATAGAACTCCCTATACAAGTAAATGGAAAGCTTAAAGCAACTATTATGGTACCTGCTAATAGTGAAGAAACTACTATAAAAGAAACTGTACATGAAAAAATCTCTCACCTATTAGATGGAAAGCAAATCGTAAAAGAAATCTATATAAAAGGCAAAATTTATAATATAGTTGTAAAATAGATTTTTGCTATTCACAACTATATAAACTTAAAGTCCATACAGGGTAGTTATATAACTACCCTGTATGTATTTTGTCTTATTTGACACATTATGTTAATTTGTGCTATAATTAAGTTACATTATTTTATATTGGAGGGATTATCATGACAACTAGCACAAATAATCTGGCTAACCCCTGCGAACCCGAGAACTTCGCTTTTCGGAACAAGTTCGAGAAGCTGCTGACCGATGAAAATCGCTGCCCTATCACAAGCGCTTTTCAGAAGTTCTGCGGTTTCGACGAAAAGGAAGCTATCCTGCATCTCTGGCACCTGACCACCGGCCACAAATTCATGGACACTTTGGACGAGTTGGATTTGTCTATCAACTTCGTGGGCAACCTCACTGCTTTCCGCAACGAATTGCGGTATCAGTACAGCCTGCGTCACCCCGGCTTCTTGGACATCAATGCTCCAGAATACTGCCTGACCGCATTTGATGCCTTGAAGAACAAGGCAGATTCGATTGTAGCTACGGTCGTATACCAGCACTGCCAGGCTCACGCAAGCCTTGATGCCTCTGAGATAGACCGCACTTTGTACTTGCTGGGTAGTGACAGAGAAGATTTTCAACTTGGTGGCATTCGAAATTTGTCCAACGCCCTAAAGGATGAAGATGCAAGATACCTGTTGCCATTTAGCAAGCAAATCGGCGATTTGCTTAGAACTCTTTACACAAATGCGGAGCTTACAGCCATTGTTCAAGGTACTCCTCACACCTCTGCCGAAGATTGCTCTCACCTGCCGTTCTACTTCGGTGAAACGGATAAAGCAAAAAAAGCACCTTTGGCTACTATCAACTCTTCAGAAACTGCTGGCGAAGACGCACCCAACGCTGTACTCGCAACTGCAAATGCAAATGAAGGTACTAAACGCGAAGCCACATCTACAGCTGAAACCAATGATAGCAATGTTCCAAATCAGGACCTTCCTGCACATTCTGGTAATGAAACTGCCAGCGTCCCTGCACAAGATGAAGACGATACCAAGACTTTCATCTATGGAAGTGCCGGCTTTGAAGTACTAAATGCTACTCAGATTTTGAGAAATCAGGAAGCTTTGCTTACTCTTTTCTCCTCTGAAGCTCTTTCTATTCTGCTTCAGCTTCGTGATAAACACTTCGATTTGAACGAGGTCGTAGGCAAACAAGCTAAAATCATGGGGTTCATTCAGGCTTCTAACAGCCTGTTTGGGTAAGCTAACCCTTCAAAAGAGGCTGTCCGCTCTGGACAGCCTCTTTATTTTTTGTAGCTAAAAGCTCATTTTCCCACTTTCTCCGTTAACCATAATGTCATAAAAATGTAATGTAATTGTAACCCACATGTAACTTTCATATAGTATAATGACAATGTTATTATACAAAGGAGGAAAATACCAGTTGAGTATTAAGAGGATTTTAAAAAAGGAAGGAATTGAAATAGTACGTGAGCTTGATACGCTAGCAGTGAACACCTTAGCTAAAAACATTGCAAATAAATTAGCTGATAGCTTCCCTAGTCTTAATCTAAATTCAAACGAACTATTTATACATATATCTAGACTTAACATGTATTTTGCTAAACTTCCAAACCGGAATTTCTGCAAAATATTTCTATAAAAATTGTTCTATATATTTTGATTGTAATATGGATTTAGATGATTTGCCAGATGTTGCAATTCATGAATGTATCCATTATTTACAAGAAAAGCATGATAAAAAAGGACGTATTATAAGACTTGGTCTTTGTGATTACACTGATAAAACACTTCCTGGTGTTGGTCTAAATGAAGCCGCAGTACAACTTATGGCAGCAAAAGCATCTGGCGAACCTTGCGAAAACGTAAAATACTTTGACATCAACTTAAAAACAAATACTCCTATGTATTATCCATTAGAATGTGCATTAGTTAGTCAAATGGCATATATTGTCGGTGAAGATGTACTTTTCGATAGTACACTCCACTCTAACAGTAATTTTGAAGCACAATATATTTCCCTTACTTCTGAAGAGCAATTCTTCAAAATTCAAAGAAACATTGACCTATTAATCGAAGCACAAAGTAAATTAGAAAACCTATACTCTTCTTTAGAAGATGTTGGTCTCGAAGAAAACTTTGTACAAAAAATCTTGAAAGAAATTGAAGAAACAAAAACTAGAGTAAAAAAGATATTTGTAGTTACACAAAGGCTAATCCTTACAAGTTATTTCGATAATGCTATACAATTAGTCTTTGCACCAAAAGCAATTGAAAATTACAGAAACAAATTATATTTATTTAAAAATTTAGTTTGTTATACTGAGAATGATAATTTTTATACAGAATATTATAGAACCAAGATGGAAGAGCTTGAAGAAAAATATGAATACAAACCATCTGATGTCGTTACTCCTTTAGACTTAGTTCTATATAAAGAAGGATTTTTCACTAAACTATTTGGTAAATTAAAACTATTATTTAGATTTAACAGAGGATATGAAAGAATACAAGGTTAAGTAGGTGCTTAACCTTGTATTTTATTATTTATCCTAATTGAGCAACTCGCCTATCGCCAAAGGCGACAGACGAGCAAACTCCATTATTCAATTTTTTTGGAGAAAATTCTTTTTGTCTCATAATTCATACAAATACTTGATTAATTTTTAGACAGTCTGCCGTCCCTATTGACCACCCTTTAACCATTAGTCTGGAATTAGCACAGCGCGGAAGCCACTGCCACCACCGGAACCGCCACCGACAGCACTAAACGCAAAGATACCAGCACCACTCTCGCGGCCGAAACCGCCCTCCACGTACAAAAACTGGATTGCTCATATTGACAAATTGAGAGTAGTCTCCGTTCCAGCTTCCATTGTTACTATTTCCGCTTGTCAATGTCTCTTTTACTGCGTCTCCTTTTTTGTTACATGTGTCCCATGTTCCTTCATATATTGTTACATATTTGTTACTACTTCCTATTGGCATTTCTGTTGTATAATTTGTTGTTCCCTCTTTTAGAAATGTTGCTGTTCTTTCCCATATACATCCACTCATGTCATATACTCCTGTAATATTTTGGGTTGTACTTGTGTTTATTACTGTCTCTGGACTTGTTACTGCATATATTCCTGTTGGAGTATTGTTTTTATTTGTATCATTTGGTTGTATTAAATCTTGTCCATTTACTCCATATTTACTATGGGCTAGATATGCTACTGCTCCCCATTCACTATTTTTTTGTAAATGGCTATCTACATTTCTTAGCCCATATCTGCTTGCATTTTTTATATCTTGTGATAATGTATATGCATCTCCTACTGTTATATAGTTATATGCATAAGTGTTTGCTTTAAATACTGGGTAACTCATTTGCTTTCCTGTACTTATATTTCCATCATAAGTATTATTTGCCGATGTTGTTTGATATGTTTTACTTGATCTTTCTGGTGTTCCTATACTTGCCTCACCATCTGTTCCGTTTTGCCATCCTGCTGGATATTTTGCTACCCAAAATCCTGCTATATCACTGCTCCATCCGCCGTTATCTATATCTGTGCTAAATGCTGGGTGCAATGTGTATCCTGCTGTTGTGTTTGTACTTGTTCCTTCTATGAAGTTTACATCTATCGTTTTTGCTGTGCTATCTATTTTATACTCATATCTTGGTATCCATACCCACATACTTCCATCCGCTGTTCTTGCATTTGCCCACTTTTTATTTGTTGTATCATAACTATACCAATTATTCCATTCATCTGCTGTACTACTACTTGTTAAGTCTACCCATGTGCTTCCATTATGATATACTGGAATTAATCCTGTATTATCTACCTTTGGTGTGTTTACTCCTTTTTCTTCATCCCAGCCTTCATCTTGAGGTGGTTCTGGCTCGTTCCCACCTATATTATAATCTTCTATTTGCTTTACTATATCTTGTATATTTTTATCTAAATCATCAAATGTTATTTGTTCTTTTTTCTGTGCGTCTGCATAATTTACTGCTCCATTTACTGCTGTGTCTATTATTCCACTATTAAATGCTGCATTTATTGTTACCGCTGCGAGTATTACTAGTACGATAATTGTTATTATTAATGCAACAAGTGTTATTCCGCTTCTCTTCTCTTATTTTCACTGGTTTCTTTCTCCTTTTTGTTATCTTCTTTACTAACATTGTTAGTAAATTAATTTTAGCATTCGTTTAGATGAATGTCAATAAAATTTTAATCAGTTTGTTAAGTTTTAAAATATTATGTTTTGTATTTTTACTTATTAGTGCATTTTCCATCTTTTTTCTTATTATTTACTTATTTTTCCTATCTTATGCATTATATATTTTTAAGTGTCATCCTTTTTTCACTCCTTTGTTACTATTCACAGCCAGATAAACTCAAAATCTACACATGGTAACTCTATTAATAATTACCATGTTAGCAGAACATACAAATTTCAAATTTATTGTTATCTCCCTACTCTTAAATTTTCTACACTTTTTGACTATTTAGGCACAGTTCCAAAGCTTTTTTATTGACTTTTGTCTCTTTTAGTATTATAATTCTTTTTGTAATATTTTGACGTTTAAGGGAGGTCATTATGTATAATATAGTAGTTTTTGCATCAGGAAATGGCAGCACATTGCAAAGCATCATTGATGCAATAAAATCAAAAGATTTAGAAGCCCATATTCCTCTTGTTGTTTCTAACAATCCTAAAGCATTTGCTTTAAAAAGGGCTAAAAAAGCTAAAATCCCAACTTATGTAATAAAAGAAAAAGATGCAGATAAAATAGATGCAGAACTTGCAGGGGTTTTATCTAAAATAGATATAAATTTGATTGTTCTCGCTGGATACTTAAAACTTATTGGACCAAAACTCTTAGATAAATACACAATTATCAATACCCACCCTGCCTTACTTCCAAAATATGGCGGAAAGGGTATGTATGGAATGAATGTACATAGAGCTGTTATAGAAGCAAAAGAAGAATACTCTGGAGTTACTGTACACTATGTAACTGCTGAATATGACAGAGGACTTACATTAATGCAGACAAGAGTAAAAGTTATGCCAAATGATACTGCAGAAGATTTGGCAGCACGTGTGCAAGCTGCTGAAAAAATACAATTAGTTGAACTTTTAAAATCATTTGCACAAGAACACAATTCAAAGAAATAATATATTTATAATGGAGGTTTATATGGAAAAACAAATTGATGTCGCTATTATCATGGGAAGTGATTCAGACTTACCTATAATGAAAGATGCAGCAAAGTTTTTAGACGAAATGGGAGTTTCTTATGAAATAACTGTGCTTTCAGTTCACAGATGTCCAGAAGCTGCTATGAACTATGCTAAAAGTCTAAAAGAAAGAAAAGTTAAAGTAATTATTGCAGGTGCTGGAGGAGCCGCACATTTGCCAGGAGTATTTGCAGCACAAGTACCATGCCCAGTTATTGGAGTGCCAATCATGTCTAAAACTCTAAATGGAGTTGATGCACTTTACTCAATAGTACAAATGCCATCTGGAATACCAGTTGCAACAGTTGCAATAAATGGTGCTAAAAATGCAGGAATTCTAGCTACAACTATTCTTTCTACATCAAATGATGAATTATACAAAAAAATATGTGATTACAAAGCACAAATGAATGAAGCCGTACTTGCAAAAAATGAAAAGCTTCAAAAATTAGGTTATGAGGAATACATTAATCAAATGAAATAGATGTGTTAGTCAAACATCTATGTTTAAAATAGTCGCGTTTTTGTGTTTTGAAAGGAGAATTTTTATGAAAAAAATAAGTAGTGGAAAAGTACGTGAAATCTACGAAGTAGATGATGACAAACTAATGATGGTAGTATCTGACAGAATATCTGCATTTGATGTTATCTTACCTGCCATGATAACTGACAAAGGAAAAGTTTTAAATAAAATATCTGAATTTTGGTTTGATTATGTAAAAGATATAATCCCAAACCACATAATTACAACAAAATTTGAAGAATTCCCAGAGGAATTTAGAACAGAAGAATTTAAAGATAGAAGTATGCTTGTTAAAAAACTTAAAATGTTACCTATTGAATGTATTGTAAGAGGTTATATCACAGGTTCTGGTTGGAAAAGCTATAAAGAAGATGGTACTGTATGTGGAATAAAATTACCTGATGGTTTAAAAGAATCTGAAAAACTTCCTGAACCTATCTTCACTCCTTCTACAAAAGCTGAAGAAGGTCATGACATGAATATTAGTTTTGAAGAAGCATGTAATCTAATTGGTAAAGATTTAGCAGAAAAAGTTAGAGAAAAAACAATTGCAATATATACAAAATGTGCTGACTTTGCTAAATCAAAAGGAATAATAATTGCTGATACAAAATTTGAATTTGGATTAGATGAAAATGGAGAATTAGTTTTAGCAGACGAAGTACTAACTCCAGATTCTAGTAGATTTTGGCCAGCAGATGATTATGAAGTAGGATGCTCTCAAAAAAGCTTTGACAAGCAATATATGCGTGATTGGCTAAAAGCAAATAATTGGGATGCAGCAAACCCTACTCCAATCCCAGAGGAAGTTATATCTACAACTCGTGCTAAATATGTACAAGCTTATGAAAAATTAACAGGAAAAGCATTTGAATAATTATTTATAGGAACAAGTTAAAAAGCACTTGTTCCTATTTTGTTATCTAGGCAGAAACTTATCAAAATATTTCGCTTGCACATTATGTAAATTTATGGTATAATTGTAATGTTCTGCATACATGTAGTATGCAAAAAATAATTTGACAAAGGAGTGTAAAGTATGGGATTTCTCATCGATTGGTTAAAAAGCCTCTTCATGTCTCCTATTTCCAAGAAATTTTTAACCCGTGTATGTCCCAAAAATGGTCCCAAAATCCCGGTCAATGTATACTGCACAAATGGCTACGACTACCAAAACGTGGTAATATCCGAATTTGACGCAAACTGCCTCCACTTGAGGAAAGACTTTTACCCTGACTATGATACGGACTATGATGCTTGTGTCTACCTTTCTGGTGTCTGTGCTATTCATATTTACAGAAAGACAGACACACGCACTACTAGCCACCCAGTGACTAATGTTAGCCAAGAGGTAGCTGAGATGCTCGGCTAAGCAAACTCCTTATTCAAGTTCTACGCTGTAAACTTGAAAGCAAAAATTCCAGTGAGAAATCACTGGAATTTTGCTTTATTTACACATTTTGGTGCCAATTCATACATTCACGCTGACATCTATTCCCTCTATCATTTCGCCATATCTTTCTATTACTGGATCTACCTCTTCTCTTATAAAATCTTCCACTTGATGTACTGCCCTACCGCATAAATTATCAGGATTTAATATTTCTAGGATTTCTTCTTTAGAAAAACCAAAACTTGCATCTCCTGCAATTCTATCTACTAAATCATTTTGTCTACCAAACTCTTTCACTTCTCTTGCAGCTTCCATTGAATATATTCTTATTTTCTCATGTAATTCTTGTCTATCTCCACCCTTTAGAACAGCTTTCATAAGTATTTCTTCTGTACCCATAAATGGTAACTCTTGCATTAAGTTTGTCCTTATTACGCTGTTATATACGACGATATTAGACGAAATATTTGCATATAGGGTAAGTATACCATCTACAGCTAAAAATGCCTCAGGAACGCAAATTCTCTTGTTAGCAGAGTCATCTAATGTCCTTTCTAACCACTGTGTAGCAGATGTCATGGCTGGATCCATAGCAAGTGTGATTACATGTCTTGAAAGTGAATTAATCCTCTCACTTCTCATTGGATTTCTTTTATATGCCATTGCAGATGAACCTATTTGTCCTCTTTCAAATGGTTCTTCTAACTCTTTTTCATGTTGCAATAGTCTCATATCATTTGCAAATTTTGAACTACTTTGAGCAATAGAGCTAAGCACATTTAAAACTCTTGAATCTACTTTTCTTGTATAAGTTTGACCTGATACTGCAAAAGCTTTATCAAATCCCATTTTCTCTGTAACTTTCCTATCTAATTCTTTCACTTTTCCTTCATCTTTAAATAACTTCATAAAGCTTTCTTGTGTTCCAGTAGTACCTTTGCAACCACGAAGTTTTAAGTGACTTTGTACAAACTCTAATTCTTCTAAATCTTCTAATAAATCTTGCATCCAAAGTGTTGCTCTCTTCCCTACAGTTGTAAGTTGTGCTGGTTGAAAGTGTGTATATCCAAGGCAAGTAACTTTTCTATTATCCATTGCAAAATTTCTTAAATTTCTTATTACAAGCACTAACTTCTCTTTTATAATATCAAGTGCTTCATTCATAAGTATTATATCTGCATTATCTGTAACAAAACATGATGTTGCACCTAAGTGAATTATACCTTTTGCAGATGGGCATTTTGTACCAAACTCATACACATGAGCCATAACATCATGCCTACACTCAGCTTCTCTCTTTTTTACAACTTCATAATCTATATCGTTTATATGTTCTCTCATCTCATTTATTTGTTCATCTGTAATATCTATTCCAAGTTCTTTCTCCGCTTCTGCAAGTGCAACCCAAAGCTTTCTCCAAGTTCCATATTTTGAATTTGCTGACCAAACCTCATTCATCTCTTTACTTGCATAACGAGTACTAAGTGGTGTCACATATACATTTTCCATTTTTATTCCTCCCCTAATCGGTTTTTCCGTATATATTTTATCACAAAACTTTTATTTTTTCAATTAATATTGACATTTTTTGACTTTTGCATGATAATATAAATGTAATTCACAGTCAATTAAGCCAAAAATTCATACAGGGTAGGACAGATGATATTTAAACTGTGAATTGTAGCATCATATAGATATTTCATAATTAAAAGGAGGTCTTTTTATGTCAAAAGTCGATGTTGTATTAGGCGCATTTTATGGCGATGAAGGCAAAGGAAAAATTATCGATTATTTATCTACAAAAGCAGACGTTTCAATAAGATGTACTGGTGGAAATAACGCTGGACATTCAATTGAAGTTAATGGGCAAAAATTTGCATTTCACCTTATCCCCTCAGGAATTTTAAATGAGGGAACTCTTGCTGTAATTGGCAATGGAGTTGTGATTGATCCAAAAGTACTAATAGAAGAAATAACAAACTTAAAAGAGCATGGTTATACAGTAAACAATCTACGTATCAGTGATAAAGCACACGTTATTATGCCATATCATATACAAACAGATAAAATGCTTGAAGAAAACAGAGGAAATGGCAAAATTGGTACAACTTGCCGTGGAATAGGTCCTGCCTATTGTGATAAATATGAGCGTTCTGGAATAAGAATGCAAGACTTTATAAGACCAAGATTTGCGGACTTAGTTCGTACAAATGTAGAAAATAAAAATAAAATCTTTAAGGCTTTTGGTTACCCAGAGCTTAATGTAGATGAAATTATAAAAGAATATACAGAATACGCAAAAATTTTAGCACCTTATGTAGTAGATACAGTAGTGCTTCTACACAATTCTATAAATGAAGGTAAAAAATTACTTTGTGAAGGTGCACAAGCAACACTACTTGATATAGACTTTGGCTCATATCCATTTGTTACATCTTCTAACCCTTCTATTGGTGGAATATGCTCAGGTTCAGGATTAAGTGCTAAAGATATTGGAGAAGTATATGGTGTAATTAAAGCATATTCTTCAAGAGTTGGTGCAGGTCCATATATAACAGAGCAAGACAATGAAATAGGAAATCAGATAAGAGAGCTAGGTCATGAATATGGAACCACTACAAAAAGGCCTAGAAGATGTGGCTGGCTTGACTTAGTTGCACTAAAATATGCTGTAATGGTAAATCGGAATTACAGGAATTGCAATAAATCATGTTGATACTATTGGAAAACTTGATAAAATAAAGCTTTGTACAGCATATAACCATAAAGGAAAAATCACAACTGATTTTTCTACAACACCAGAATATCTAGAAAACAGCACTGCTGTATATGAAGAATTTGATGGAAACTTTGGAGATATAAGTAATTGTAAATCAAGAGAAGAACTTCCAGAAAATGCAAAAAAATACCTTGCAAGGATTGAGGAAGTTGTAGGTTGCCCTATTAGCTTCATTGGAACAGGAGCTGCAAGAGATAATTTGATAGTATGCTAAAAATATTTCCCCAAGCTTGGCTTATCCTAGCTTGGGGTATATCATATTAAAGTCTAACAGTAATACTTAATTTTTGTAACATCATTAATCTTATAATATTCTTTCCATTTTGATATAATAAAGAAATAGTGTCTTGAAATTATATTCAACAACTTATTTAAATCACTTTTAGAAATTTTACTACTATTATTAGCTAATACACAACCGCCTGTTTTAGTTAACCAGACTTTTGTAGAATTACTAGTTGGTTCTCCTTTAGAAATATGAACATGTATAGGCTCATTATTTTCATTAGACCAAAAATATATTTTATATCCGATAACTTTCAAAAATACTAGGCAAATTTTAATCCTCCTTCTTTTGCATATTTATAAAACAAGTCTGAACTATTTTCAACGACTTCCTTAAAAAATGCAATCTCTTCTTCTGTATAATTACCCTCCCAAATAGTTATTTCGTAAGTCGGTAATTTTATTCTAACAGAATCGAACCCGTCTTCAGTAGGTCTTTCAAAATGTACATCTATACATTCTCTTTCCTCATCATCAATATATATATTAGAAAACACAACTTGTGTACCATCTGAATATTTTACGTATGGGTACATCATAAAATCACTCTCCTACAATTTTTATATATTATATCACATTTACCTACTGGTGTATACATTTTTCAAACAACTTTGTATTGTTTTAGCTAACCCTTTCTGTATCTGCTCTCTCTGGTGCTTCGTCCCCTTCTTGTGGAAGCTTTATTTCTCCTTGTGGTGTTGCCTTTACAGAAGATGCAATCCATGCTTTTCTTCTAGATTTATGTGTCCCTACTCCTCGTTTTGCTTGCTCTTCCTTTTGTCTTGCTATTTTTCTTTCCAATAACTCTCGTATGCTTATTAACTTTCCATTATTCCTTGTATCTTCATAAGTTCTAGCTGCTTCTAAGCACTCATTAATAAAACTTACTGCTTCTTCTAGTTTATCTAAATAGCTAAAACCTCTTACAGCAAAATTTATATTTCCTAAAGTCAATAAACTATGCTCCATTAGGATGATTTTGCTTATTGACTTTATATCAAGTGGTCTAACGCCATCTAATTCCATACCAGCTTTTAAATATTCAATCTGATCTTTAAATATTTGTGTATCTATATCCATAGTAAAACTCACCATTTTAGATATATCAAACCTTCTTTTATCTGCCATTTCTTCTCTTCTGCTTTGCCATTCTTTACTATGCTCTACTGTTATACCTAGTTTATCTCTTATTTTTCTAACATAACCATCACTTAATTTTGTAATTTTCGTGATTTGTTTTCCACTAAATCCTAATCTGTATAAGTGTTCTATTCGTTCCTGAAAAGGTTCTACTTCTTTAGCTCTTCTCTTTAGTTCTTCTTTTTCTTCTCTTATCCCTTGTGCTTCTATTATTTGTTCTACTGTTATGCAGTGGAGTTCAATTAATTCATCAATATATACTATAACATCTTTTTCTCCTAATTCTTTAATTTTACAACTAGTTGCTATTTCTATTTCTGTAAGACCATTTTGTAACCCTTTTAACACAAATTCTCTAATCCTTCTTTCAGTTTTTCCATTTTCTATATCTTTTTTTGTTAATTTTCCTGCTTTTTTTAGTTCTCTTACTTTCTCCTTAATTCTATCCTTATTACCAAATTCTATTTGAGCCGCAATTTCTTCATTTGTATAGCCTTTCTTTCTTAGCATAATTGTTAACTCTTCAATCATTCTTATTCTTTCTGCTCTAGCTTCTAGTATCTGTTCATCTGTTATTCCTGTATCTGCTTTTAATTTTTCTACCGCTAAATTATATATTTCAGCTGTAATTGTTAGCAAATATTTAATTTGTTTAACTGGAAGACCTAATAATAACATTCTTTCTAATTTCAAACTTATTTGTTCAATATCTACTATATTTGTTTTATCTAATTTTGCCCTTCTCTTCTCCTCTAACTTATCTCTTTCGACTTCTTCTCTTCTTCTTTCTGCATACCCTTCCTCTATTGTACCGTTCATCTATCAATTCCTGTATCATTTTACTTAGTGTCTTCTCCCCAACTGCTGCAAATCTAGCCAATTCTTTTATTGGCATTCCATTATCTACCCCCTCATGTACACGTCCTTTCTTTTGCTCCCAAAGTTCTTTTTTCTGTTTTTCTTGTATATTATCAGGAATTCTTCCTTCAGCTATTAATACTTTTTTATAGTTCATTACAGTTTGGTCAGACACACCTAAATCTGCTGCAATACTTGCGCAACTTCTATTTTCAAGTAATCCTTCTTCTATTATTTGTTTTATTTCTTCTTTTTCTTCCTCTGAAAACCTTGGCCTTAATACTCCCATATACTTTTTCTCCTAATTAAACTTATATCTAATTATATCATAATTTTACATAATTTTCAAATTTATGAACGTTTGGGTATGAGTTTTTGATTTTGGGGATTTCCTAAGATTTCAATATTTTTAGACATCTATTTGTAATTTTATTAGATTTTCAAACATTTCTTATATTTATATATTATCATTTTAAGTATAGTTTTTCAATACTTTTAAACCTAAT